>NZ_JBQYSN010000003.1:0-119905 GCF_052686535.1 Agrobacterium sp. DKPNP3
TGGCCAGACCGAAGCGCTTCTCGAGCTTTACCTTGCCCGCAACAGCAGCTGGCTGCCGGCGCGCAAGACCGATATCGCCTTCGTGGCGGGTGACCGCAGCCTGAACGGCACCTTCCCGCTGTGGAGCATCCTCAAGAACCTGTCCATCGCCTCGCTCAGGGATATTTCATCCGCAGGCATGGTGGACAGGGCGAAGGAGACCGAACGCGGCGATCAGTGGAAAAAGCGCATCGAAATCCGCACGCCTGATATGGGCAACAAGATCCTGTCCCTCTCCGGCGGCAACCAGCAGAAGGTGCTTTTCGCCCGTGCGCTCGCCACCACCGCCAGCACCGTCTTGATGGACGACCCGATGCGCGGCGTTGATATCGGCACGAAACAGGAGGTCTACGATATCTTGAGAACTGAAGCCTCTCACGGCCGCACCTTCATCTGGTACTCCACCGAAATGGATGAAATCCGCCTTTGTGACCGGGTCTACGTCTTCCGCGATGGCGCCATCCAGGCTGAACTCGTCGGCGATGACATTACCGAGCAGAATGTATTGGCCGCCTCCTTTGCCGGAGAAGACCACGCATGAAACTCTCGGCAAACGCCCTCCGCCTCGTCATTCCCGCCGCCTCGCTCGCTTTCCTGCTCGCCGCGGTCTTCTACATGCAGCCGCGTGCCATGAGCTACACCGGCATGAACCTGCTGTTCAATCTGGCGGTGCCCATCGCGCTCGCCACCATTGCGCAGATGCTGATCATGTCGGTCAACGATCTCGACCTGTCGATGGGCACCTTCGTCAGCTTCTGCGCCTGCGTCACCGCCACCTTCCTGCAAACGACGCCCCTGCTCGGTATTGCGATCTTTGTGGGAGCGATTGCGGTTTATGCTGTGCTTGGGGCCGTCATCCATATCCGCGCCCTGCCCTCCATCGTTGTCACGCTCGGCATGAGCTTCGTCTGGGGCGGCCTCGCCGTTCTTATTCTGCCTTCGCCCGGCGGTCAGGCGCCAGCCTTCATCCGCACCCTGATGACGGCGAAACCGCCTTTCGTGCCGATCGCGATCGTCGCCAACATCCTGATTGCGGTCATCGCCCATTATATCGTCATGCGCTCCTCGTTCGGCGTGCTGATGCGCGGCGTCGGCGGAAATTTCCGCTCTGTCGAGCGTTCCGGCTGGTCGGTCATCGGCATCCGCGCCGCCACCTTTGCGCTGGCCGGTTTCTTCGCGGTGCTGTCCGGTATCGCCCTTGTGGGCCTGACGACATCGGCCGACGCCAATATCGCCCTGCGCTACACGCTGCTGTCGATCGCCGGCGTCATTCTCGGCGGCGGTGAATTCGTCGGCGGCAGGGTCTCGCCCATCGGGGCTGTCATCGGCGCTTTGACGCTGACGCTCGCAGGCTCCTTCCTGTCCTTCATGCGCATTTCGCCGGACTGGCAGATCGGTGCCCAAGGGGCGATCCTTATCATCGTGCTTGCACTGCGCATCCTGCTCAACCGTCTCGAAAAGCGGGAGAAAAACCAATGAATGGGCTCGCTTCCATCACCAGAAAACCATGGATCTGGTCTTTTGCCGCAACCGTTGCGGTGTGGATCGTCACCGTGCTCTTCACCGGCGGCGCAAGCTCCTTCGGCCTGTCGCATGCCGCCCTCACCTTCGCGGCGTTCTCCGTCATCGTCGGCATCGGCCAGATGTTCGTGATCACGCTCGGACCGGGTAATATCGACCTCTGCGTTCCCGCGACGATGACGCTATCCGGCACGCTTGCCCTGAAATTCATGGATGTGTCGGACAGTCTCATCCTGCCCGGACTGCTGATCGCCATTCTGATCGGCGTTGCCATCGGCATCGGTAATTATGCGCTGATCAAGCTCCTGCGCATCCCGCCGATCATCGCGACGCTGTCGATGAGCTTCATCGTGCAATCCATCGCCATCTGGTCAAACCGTGGTCTGCGCATCAAGCCGCCGGAAACATTGGCGACATTCGCGATATCTAGCTCTTTCGGCATCCCGAACGTCGCGCTCGTCGCACTGTTACTCTCGGTCGTCGCCTGGCTCCTGCTCGACCGCACATTTTACGGACGCTGGATTGCCGCCATCGGCCAAAGCCCCTTCGCTGCCCGCATGACCGGTATTCCAGTGGATGGCGCACGTTTCGTCACCTATGTGCTCTGCGCGGTGCTGGCGGCAATTGCCGGTTATCTGCTCGCCAGCTTCTCCGGAGGTGCGGCGCTTAACATGGGATCGGAATATCTGCTGATGTCCATCGCCGTCGTTGTCATTGGCGGCACGGCGGTCGCGGGCGGCGATTCCAATGTTCCCGGCATCTGGGGCGCTTCGCTCTTCATGTTCCTGGTGGTTTCGATGCTGAATACCTATGGTTTCGGCGCCGGGATCCGCCTCATCCTCACCGGCCTCATCATCATTTCCGTCATCCTTCTGGCGAGCGGCCGCAAGGTCACACGCTGAACCACGAACGACAAGCCGAAAAGCGGACCACGCTCATGACCACAGACAAGACCTCCCCTTACGAAATCCACGATGATCGCTTTCGCCACCTGATTGTCGGCAATGCGGAACTGGAAGAGCTTTATTCCGGCTGCCGCTGGGCCGAAGGACCGGTGTGGTTTGCCGATCTCAACTGCCTGCTGTTCAGCGATATTCCCAATGAGCGCATGCTGCGCTGGGTGCCGGACGGCGGGATTTCAGTTTTTCGCCAACCCTCGAACTTCACCAACGGCAACACCCGCGACCGGCAGGGGCGGCTCGTCTCCTGCGAACATGGCGGTCGCCGCGTCACCCGCACCGAGGTCGACGGCTCGATCACCGTTCTCGCCGACAGCTACGACGGCAAGCGGCTGAACTCCCCCAATGACGTGGTGGTCAAATCCGATGGCAGCGTCTGGTTCACCGACCCGACCTACGGCATTCTTTCCGACTACGAGGGCTACAAGGCCGAGCCGGAGCAGAAGACCCGCAATGTCTACCGGCTCGATCCCGCCACCGGAAAGATCGACATCGCCATCAACGACTTCGTGCAGCCGAACGGCCTTGCCTTTTCGCCAGACGAGACAAAGCTTTATGTCGCCGACAGTTCCTACAGCCACGATGTCTCCCGCCCGCGCCATATCCGCGTCTTCGACGTCGTGGATGGCATCAAACTCGCCAACGGCCGGGAGTTCTGCAATCTCGACAACGGCCTGCCGGATGGCTTTCGCCTCGACACGGACGGCAATCTGTGGACAAGCGCGGGTGATGGCGTGCACTGCTTTGCGCCTGACGGTACGCTCATCGGCAAGATCAAGGTACCGCAGACAGTGGCGAACCTCACCTTCGGCGGCCCGAAGAAGAACCGGCTGTTCATCACCGCAACGAAATCACTGTACTCGGTCTATGTCGCCGCAACCGGTGCACAAACGCCCTGAGATCGGAAAAGACCGGTCCGGAAGGGCGTGGCAAGGTCACTTCAGGGCGCTATAATTGCGCCATGAGCGACGATTCAGACCTGTTCCTGACTGATGACATGGAGTTCGACGGCGACAAACCCGCCGTTGAACCTACCAGCCGCATGCTGTCCTGGGCACGCAATTCCGCGCTCTACCGGCTGGAACAACGCATGATGACGGAGAAGCAACTACGCGACGCCATCATGCGCAAGGCGCGAGTGAAATTCGAGACTATAAGCACCGCCCAGGTAAGGGCGCTCGGCGATTTTGCGGTCCGTTTCGCTTACGACATCAAGGCGCTTGACGATACCGCCTTTGCTGAAATCACGGTGAGAAGCGGCCAGCGCAGTGGCAAATCGAAACGGGGGCTGGCGCAAAAACTCCAGTTAAAGGGGGTAGACCGGGAGACCGCTGCCGTCGCACTCCAGGAGACTGACGATCTTATCGCTGCCATCAATTTTGCGAGAAAACGCGCATTTGGTCCCTTTCGTCGGGTCGAATTTGATGAGAAGCGCAAGGCAAAAGAATTTTCGGCCTTCGCGAGAAACGGTTTCAGCTTCGAAATCGGGTCGAAGGTTATGTCGATGACGACGGAAGAAGCAGAAAACATTTTATCCGAAGCGCCGCTCTGACATTATTGCGGCAGCGGATGGGTCTTCAGATACGCGATCAGGTCGGCGATATCGGTGTCGCTCCAAAGTCCGAAAAACCGCATTGCATTTCCAGGTATCGCCTTCTTTGGACTGGAGAGAAATTTCTGAAGCTCTTCCTCAGACCAGACGCGACCGGCCGCGCCCGCATCCTTCAGCGCCTGCGAATAATGGCCATAATCTGCGACGGAAGCCATAGGCCGGCCAACCACACCCATCAGATGCGGCCCCATGCGTGTGCGCGGTGCGTCGATGCTATGGCAGGTGGAACAGCGGCTGAAAACCTTCTCGCCATGCGCGGCATCGCCATCTGCAAAGGCGCTCGCCGCAAGCAACAGGAAAAACGCGGCTGCGGCCGCAGCTTGTATGGACATGGAAATCATGGCCCTGATCCTACAACGCCCTCTCCGTCTGACAACGAAGAGGGCGTGTTTTTGACATGCGACAGAATGCCCGGTGCGAGTAGCGGGCAATTTGCCGATTAGTTCATGGCGGTCAGCGTCACAGACGTACCGGTCGCGGCGAGGTTGAGCCCAACCTGGCCGGTCACGCTGACCGTCTGCAGCTGGATGGAGCCGGAAGTGCCGCCAACGAGAACGTTGGTGCCGACGCCAAGACCCACGGTGACTTCAGCCGTTGCGCCCTGATAGAGGCCGCCCAGCGAGCCGCGGTGGTAACCGGCAGTCGGGGCGAAAACGGCCCAGACCAGACGACCCTGCGTGGTGAAACCGAGGTCAACGCCCATCTTGCGGATGGCGCCGGTATAGTGGTCGGTGCGACGCGCGCCGATCGTGGACTGGAAGGTGCAGTCCAGTTCCTTGGCAGAGCCGAGAACATAACCGACGCCGCCGCCGATATCGCAGGTGAGGTAGCCGATCTTCACGCCATTACGGTCGTCCTGCTCGCGAGGAGCGGGTTCATATCCTGCAAGGTCAGCAGCAACAGCGGAGGCTACTCCACCGAGGCCCATGGTCAATGCGGCAAAAGTTACGGCAACAGCCTTTTTCATTTGATCTTCTCCTGTTTTATTCTACCCGCAGCAGCCCTTCTTGCCCTCTCCGGATATTGAATTCCGCACTGTTAACGTTTGTTCCGAAAAATCGATCCAAAACAACTTAATTGGAGGCGATGAAAGCGGCGCGGTTAACAATGTCTGATCGGGCTAGGCGGCCATTAAGACATTGTTAGGGCGGCAAATGAGCGGGGATTTGCCGTTTAACACCCGTCGTTATCACCCGTTGTTTTGCTGCAACAACTCAGAGCGGCAATGCGACAGGAAAGCCCGTGGCTGGGTGGATCATGACATCCATGCGGACGCCGTAGATTAGCTCAAGCGTCTCCGGCGTCATGATCTCTTTGGGCGTTCCCCTGGCGATGAGATTGCCGGAATGGAGCGCAACGATCTCGTCGCAGAACCTTGCCGCCATGTTGACATCATGCAGCACAACGATAATGCCGAGGCCCTTTTCGCGGGATAGCCTCTGAACAAGTGACAGCACTTCGATCTGGTGCGCCATATCAAGCGCGGAGATGGGCTCGTCGAGAAGCAGGCTTTCGGCATTCTGCGCCACCAGCATGGCGAGCCACACACGTTGGCGCTCGCCGCCGGAAAGCGTATCCACCAGCCGATCACGGAAGGCAACGGTATCGGTGAGCTCGATCGCTTCATCCACCTTGTCCTGATCTGCGCGGGTGAATTGCCCGAGCGCTCCGTGCCAGGGATAACGGCCAAGCGCTACCAGTTCCTTGGCCAGCATGCCGGAGGCGGCCGGTGTATATTGCGGCAGATACGCAAGCTTGCGCGCGAATTCGCGGTTGCCCCAGGCATTTAAGGACATACCCTCGAACGAAACCCGGCCGGCCGTTGGCGCCTGGATGCGCGCCAGGATCTTGAGCAGCGTCGATTTTCCAGAACCGTTATGTCCTATCAGGCCGATAGTCTTGCCGGTTGAAAAACATGTCGTCAACGGCTGCAACAACGTCCTGCCCGGCACCGCCATGGTGACGCCATCAAGAGAAAAAAGCGGTGTATCTTGATCGACTGCCAGTGCTGCCTGACCCATGTTTCTCACCTCTATATATCGTTCAAAAATTCATCGCCTGCCCGACAGCCAGATCAGATAGGGGGCACCGGCGAGCGCTGCAAAAAGCCCAAGCGGCAGTTCATAGGGGAACGTCACCGTTCGCGCACCAAGATCGGAAAGCGCCATGAGCACCGCGCCGAACAGGAAGGAAGCAAGCAGGTGGCCGCGTGGCATCGTGAACCCGGCGCGCAGCGCAATATGCGGCGCCATTAATCCGACGAAGCTCAGCGGCCCGACGAGTAGCGAGGCAGCACCTGTGGCAATGCCGGCAACGGCGATCACCGCAATGCGTGCACCACTCAGCGGAAGGCCCAACGAGACTGGTACGTCACGGCCGAGGGGAAGGATCGTCAGCCATCGCGTCAATGACAGAGACGCGGCCAGAAGTACGGCGGACATGATCGCGAGAAAGACCGCCGATGCCGGGGTCGCCGTCGAGCCGGACCCGCTCAGCCAGGCGAGAATTTGCCAGGCACGCTGGTCGCCTATGGCAAGCAAGGCTGAAAGGACAGCCGAGCAGAGCGAACTGACGGCGATGCCGGCGAGCAGGATTTTTTCCGGTGCAAGGTGGCGGCGCACGGCGAAGAAGAGCACGAGGATCATGACCAGTGCGGCGCCTATGCCGGCGCCGCTAAACAGTTCGAACAATCCGGCTGCCGGAAAAATCGTTATGGCGGCAGCGAAGCCGAGGCCCGCGCCCCCACTAACGCCGATCACCTCCGGGCTCGCCATGGGGTTGCCGGTGAGGCGTTGAAGAAGTGCACCGGCCATCGCCAGAAGACCGCCCGCGGCCATGGCGGCCGCCAAACGCGGCCAGCGGAACGGCAAGAGGCTTTCAAGGTCTCCCGTCGTCAGCATTGTCCAGCCTTCAGGTCCCCTGCCGATAACAAGCCCTGCGAAAACCAGCACAGCCATCAAGACAAGCACCGGCGAGAGCGCCGCAAGCTGCCGTCTTTTTGCCGGCTCCGCCCCCTCGCCTCTGGTGACATTGGTCGGCCGGATTTTTGGAAGCAGCCAGAGAAGCAATGGACCGCCGATCAGCGCCGTGACTGCACCCGTTGGGAAAACCTCCGCCGTCGTGCTCGCCAGAAGCTGAACGAGACCATCGCAGAAACAGAGCAGCAAGCCGCCCAGAAGCGGCGACAGGAAAAGCACGGAAGACGAGCGGCGAACGCCAAACGCCCGGGTGAGTGCGGGCGCCGCAAGGCCTATGAAGCTGACAAGGCCGACTGCCGCAGCAACAAAGGCCGCCAGCATGACGGCAACTGCCGCGACCGCAAGCCTGACGTAAAAAAGCGATAGACCAAGGGACTGCGCGCCGGAATCGCCGAGCCCGAGAACCGTCAGCGGTCGGATCAACAGTGCGGTCAGCACAAGTCCCGCCAAAAGCTGGAAGGCCAGCAGGATAACGTTGGACCAGTCCTGCTGGCTAAGCGAGCCGCCATTCCAGACGACCAGCGACATGAGATATTCGCCCTGCGCAAGTGTGAGCGCCGCGGCAAGGGAGGCGGCGGTGATGCCGACCAGCAGGCCAGAGACCACCATCGTCACAGGCTCGAAGGAGCGCCGCCAGCCGAGAAGGAATACGATGCTTGCCGCCACCGAAGCTCCGGCCAGCGCCACCCACACTCGGTTACCGTCGAGAACAGAAGGAAAGAACAGGGTGGCGATCACGATGGCGAGCTGGGCCCCAGCCGAGATCCCGAGCGTGGAAGGATCGGCGATCGGATTGCGCAGCAACTGCTGGAAAAGCGCACCCGAAAGACCCAGCATCGCGCCCGCCAAAATGGCGACCGCCATACGTGGCATCAGGCTGAAGGCAAGAATGACCTGATCCATCGACATGGAAGCGGCGTCGAAGGGGAGGCTTGGCCATGCATCGAAAGGTAGCCGTTGCAACCCGGCATGCAGCGAAAGAGCCGAGGCCAGAATGAAGATGAACCCCAGAAAAATCTGCAGTGGCCGCGCCGTCAAAGGCTGTCTCCCCTGGCAAGCATGGCTTCCGTCAAGAGCCGCGCGAAACGCATGCCGGCAGTGATACCGCCATAAGGCGCGACATTGGCAAGTTCGACGACCCGACCGTCCCGCACGGCTGGCAAGGCCCGCCAGATGGCACTATTTCGCAGGCTTTCACGCGCCTCTACCGGAATGTCGGAGACGATGACGATGCGCGCTTCCGGCGACGCTGCGAGATTTTCGATCGGCACGGGCGCCGCGAAGGTAAACTGCGAACGATCGACCCAGGCATTGGCCAGCCCCAGCCGGCCGAGAATGTCCCCGAACATGCTGTCCGAACCAAAAGCACGAAAATGCCTGGCATCACCGATATTGATGACGTAGGTCGGCCGCCCGGAAAAAGCCGCGAGCCGGGCGCGCATGGTTTGCAGCGCCTTTTCCGTCTCTGCGAGAACCCGTTGCGCTTCCTCCGTCCGGTCGAGTCTCTGACCAAGAGCCGTTACCGCCGCGAGCGCCTTGCCGAAGGGCGGCTCGCCTTTCACATAAAACGGCAGGGAGAAGACGGGGGCAATCGTCTCCAGCCTGCTGGTATAGCGGGTGTAGAAGGGCGATATCAGGATGAGATCGGGTCTGGAGAGTTGCAAAAGTTCGAAGTTCGGGGCACCCCGAAGGCCAAGATCCGCGACGCTGCGAGGAAGTGTCGGCTCGACCGCGCCGGCCCTGAACTGAATCAGCTCCGTCGCCGCGACGGGTATGACGCCGAGGGCCACAGATGTCTCGAGCATCGCCCAGTCAATGGCCGCGATACGCGGCGTCGCAGCCGCCCGCGCCGTCCTCACAAAAGCCGACGCGGCGAGCAGACCTAAAAACTCCCGCCGTCCCCACAAAGGGGACATCCATCGATCCCTGCGTCCCATGCCCGTGCTGTTTCACTTTCGATATGGCGTTACCAACGATAGGTCAGCTTGCCCATGATGGTCCTGCCGTCACCGTAGTAGCATCCGAAAGTGGAGCAATTAGAAATATATTCTTTATCAGTCAAGTTTTGCGCGAGAAGCGAAGCACGGTAACCGTTCTTCTCATAATGCACACCGAGATCGAGAAGAGCGATGCCCTTCATCTCAAAGGCGTTTGCGGCATCGCCATAGCGCTTCCCGACATAACGGACACCGCCGCCGATGCCGAAACCCTCAAGCGCCGTATCTTCTGCAAAAGTGTAATCCAGCCAGAGGCTCGCCGCATGCCGGGGGGTGCTATCAAGCTCCTTGCCGTCATTCACACGGCCGGAAACCTCGCTGTCCATGTAGGTGTAGGCCGCCCGCAGGTCGAGCCCGTCAGTAAGGCTTGCCACGCCTTCGAGCTCGAGGCCCCTCACATGTGCCTCGTCCATCTGCTGCGTCACGCCGCCAACGGTCGTGGTCACATTCTTCTGCTTCAAATCGTAGATCGCGGCCGAAAAGAACCCGTCAAACCCATCAGGTTGATATTTAATGCCCGCTTCCCATTGTTCGCCAGTGGTCGGTTTCGGCGCATCGCCGACAGCAGGCTGCGGCACAGGCTCGAAGGAGGTCGCGTAACTGACATAGGGGGCGATGCCGCCAGCGAAGAGATAGCTCACGCCGACGCGACCTGTCAGTTTGTGGTCATCCTTGTCGAGCGAGCGGTAGGTGGTGCCGTTGAACGTCGTGCCGCTGGTGCTTGCCCAATCCTGTCGCAGACCGGCGGTGATCCGCCAGTTTTCGATCGCCATCTCATCCTGCGCGTAAAGACCGATCTGGGAAATATCCGTTTTCACATCGGCATAAAGCGTGCGCGCGGTGAGGCTGATCGGCCCGCCATAGGTTGGGTTGACTGGATTGAGCGGCGTTGCGGCCCAGAATTCTGTTTTGACGTTATTATCGAAATAGCGGTAGTCCAGACCGACGAGCAACGTATGATCGATCGGTCCTGTGGCAAAATCGGCCTGCAGGCTGTTGTCGATGTTGAAGGTGTTCAACAGCTCGTCCTGAAAGGTCGCGTTACGGCGAATGAGGCTGCCGATCATTCCGCCACCCGTCGAAGACGTGCCGAGCGCCCGGTAAGACCAGTCGAAATTCGAGTAACGGACATTCTGGCGGAACGTGAAGGTGTCGTCGAAACGGTGCTCGAATTCGTAACCAATCGTCGCGAACTTGCGGTTTGACGTATCGAAGGACGGATCGCCAACGGAAAAGCTGCGATCCAGCATGTTGCCGGGCCTGAAGTAGGTGAGAGCGGCCGGAAGACCGGAGGGAGAACTTGGATTATCGTGCTGATAGGAGGCGAGCACTGTGAGCTTCGTATCCTCGTCCGGCTGCCATGTCAGCGCCGGGGCGATGAAATAACGGTCGTTTTCCAGACCGTCTGTTTGAAGATGGGCATTTCGTGCAACGCCCGTCAGGCGATAGGCAAAAGTGTCACTCTCCCCAACCGGACCGCCAATGTCGAACATCGACTGATATTGATCATAGCTGCCGACCTGCGCGCCAACTTCGCCAAAGCGCTCGAATGTAGGCCGCTTGCTGATGAGATTGATGAGACCGCCGGGATTGCCCTGGCCATAAAGGACTGAAGCCGGCCCGCGGATGACCTCCACCCGCTCAAGCCCGTAGACTTCGTAAGACGGCGCACCAGCCGTGCGCATCAGCCGCAGGCTATTCAAAAACTGCAGCTGATTGCCCTGGAAACCACGAATGCGAGGTGCGTCGAAACGCGGATCAGCGCCAAACGGCTGCGCGACGACACCCGGCACATAATTCAGCGCTTCGCTGAGATTACGGACATTCTGCGCATCCATCTGGTCTCTGGTGATGACAGATACCGATTGCGGCGTTTCGATCAGCGATCGTCCCGTCTTGGTGGCACTGGCGCTTGACTTCGCCACGTAACCTTTGAGCGGCGCCTTGGGATCCTGAACGCTCGAACCATCGACGGTTATGGTCTGCAAAACTGTCGATGCGGCTTCCTGCGCAAGCGCGGCCTGATTGACGAATGCCGCGCAGGCAATGGCGGCGCACCCGCCCATCAAAATGGAGATGTGTTTCGTTTTGTTCTGCACGCCAAGACCCTTCATCATCCGCTGCTGCCCAAGCGGCATCCTTTCTGGAGAATTTCAGTCATCTTATTACGCAAGCTGTCGAGCGTGATCCAATAAGTGAAACAAGATTTTTTCATCATTATTGATTATGAAATTTGGCCGCGATAATAGTCTGGAATTATTCAAACGGCACTTGGAAGGCCACACCGTGGGCAGGAAACCGGCAAGCAGGACGGAGTCGTTTGAGCTGCGACATCTGCGCTACTTCACCACGCTGGTGGATGAGCGGAATTTCGAACGGGCGGCCGCCCGTCTGGGTATCGCTCAACCGGGTCTAAGCCAGCAGATCATGGCGCTGGAGCAAATCGTCGGGATGCCGTTGCTGGACCGTACACGCCGTTCGGTGAAGCTGACGACACCGGGTCAGCTTCTCTATGAGGATGCACGTAAAATTCTTGGCAGTGCCGAGGCAACGCTTGCGGCGCTAAAGCGTGTCGACCGGGGCGAAACCGGTCGCATTTCCATCGGTTATGTCGCCTCTGCGGCCTATTCCGGCATGATGATACAGGCCATTACCAGTTTTCGTGCCTCCCATCCCGATGTAGAGCTTCAACTGACGGAGATGGAAATGCGGTTGCAGCTCGCCAATATCGCGGATGGCAATCTGGACGTTGCCTTCATCCGCCCGCCCGCACCCGTTCCGGAAGGTGTCACGACACATGTCATTCTGCGCGAATCGCTGATGGCAGCACTTTCCGAAAGCCACCCCGCGGCCCATGCGCGACACGTCGATCTCAAGTCCCTCGCCAACGAAACGTTCATAACTCCCAGACAGCCACCAGATGTCGGCTTTCATCACAACACGATCGAAGCCTGCCACGAAGCAGGCTTCCAGCCACGTATCAGCGCAGAAGGACGGGACTACACGACCATCGCCAGCCTTGTGGCCATCGGCCTGGGCGTGGCACTGGTGCCGCGCTCGCTGGAGTGTCTGCGGTTGCCCGGTGTGCGCTACGTTCCGCTCGCAGCAAGCGCAACCACTTCGGATCTCGCCATCGCCCACCGCAAAACTGAAGCCTCTCCCGCTGTCAGGGCGTTCATTCTCCATACCCGCAGTTGAGGCGAGAGCGCCCAGCCATCGGCTGGACATTCGCGTCTCACTTTAATCGTACCCGATAGAAGTCGCTCGGATCCCTGACGTGCCGCTTCGTGCCGATCTGGCCTTGTGACGCTTTCATGACAAGCTTTCAGGTTGATGTCAGCAAAATCATGCATCCGCCATTGATCGGCCGGTGCGGATGCATGGACGATGGCATTTTCGCCATGTCCCATCGCAGCCCGCCCACTCTGAAATCTGGTGGATCTTGCATTGGCACTCTTTACGGCGAAAGCGACGGGAACAGCGACATATCGTCCCGAAATCGGCAGCGTATCACTCAGCCTGCTGACGTCGGCCTATCTGCTGTTTTTTGCGAACCGGACGTTCTGGTCGAAGGTCGATACCTATCTCTCCGCCTATCCGGTTGCCATCGTCGCGCTTTATGGCGCGATGTTCGCGCTTTTTGGCGCGCTGATCATCATTTTTTCGGCAAAATATATCATCAAGCCCTTTCTAATCGTCCTGATCTTCGCCTCGGCCGCGGCGTCCTGGTTCATGGATCGTTATGGCATCGTTATCGACAGCGATATGATCCGCAACGCCATGGAAACGACGCAGGCAGAGGCAGGCAACCTGATCACGCCCGGTTTTCTCTGGCATATGGCGATTTTCGGATTGGTGCCGTCGCTCCTCGTGATCATCGTCCGCGTCAGGCATCGGCCAATCCTCGAAAAGCTTCTGTGGAACACGATCAGTATCCTGGTCTGTCTCACCATCGCCGGCATCATCAGCTTCGCCAATTCCAAGACCTTCACCACCGCAATCCGCCAGCACAAGGACATCGTCAAAAGCGTCAATCCCCTGTCGCCGATCATGTCGACTGTCCATTATTTCACGCAGGCCGGTAAGGAGGTCGATATTCAGGTGAGCCCGCTGGGCCAAGACGCCAGGGTCCTCCCTGCTCTCGGCGGCATTCATAAACCGCGTGTCACCGTCATCGTGGCCGGTGAGACGGCGCGTGCTGCAAATTTCTCGCTCAACGGGTATGGGCGTGAAACCAATCCGGAGCTTGCCAAACGGAACGTGGTCTATTTCCCGAACACCACCAGCTGCGGCACCGCGACGGCAATTTCCATTCCCTGCATGTTCTCAAAATTCCCAAGGTCGCAATATAGCCACAGCAAGGCGCTCGCCAATGAGAACGTCATGGATGTTCTCGTCCACGCCGGCATCGGGGCGACGTGGCTTGACAACAATACCGGCAGCAAGAACGTGGCCGACCGCATCCCTTATTTCGACCTGCCTTCGACCAATGACAGCCGCTTCTGCACCGGTGGCGAATGCCGCGACGACATCTTCTTCGACAAGCTCGATGCCTGGCTCAACAACGTCACCAAGGACAGCGTGATCGTGCTTCACCAGATGGGCAGCCATGGCCCCACCTATTACCTGCGCTACACCGATGAATTCCGGAAATTCACACCCGATTGCCGCACCGCCGAACTCGGGAACTGCTCTGACACGGAAATCGTCAACTCTTACGACAACACCCTTCTTTACACCGACCACTTCCTGTCAACCGTGATCGACAAGCTGAAGGCCCGGTCGGACAAGCTGGCGACAGGCATGATTTACGCCTCCGACCACGGCGAATCGCTGGGCGAAAACGGCGTTTACCTGCATGGCGCACCTTACCTTCTGGCGCCAGACCAGCAGACCCATGTGCCGTTTCTGGTCTGGTTGGATGACGATTTCGCCAAATCGATGGGTCTCGACAAGGCCTGTCTGGCAAAGAGTGCCGCAGAAGGCGGACGCTCGCACGATAATTACTTCCACAGCATCCTTGGCATGATGAACGTCTCCACATCGGTCTACGATCCCTCGCTCGATGTCTTCGGCGGCTGCACCCAGCGTCAGAACAGCTAAAATACTGTGCTTGACGCTTATCCGGGGAAAGAGATACGCAAGACGAAGCGATAGAGGGAGCTGTCTTGCGGGTTCTGCTGGTTGAAGACGATCATGTGCTGGGAGAAGCGCTGCGGGACCATGTCGCGGCGGCGGGCCACGCTGTCGACTGGTTCAAGACACTCGGCGATGCCACGGCTGCGACGCTGACGATGGATTACGGCCTCATCCTGCTCGATATGCGCCTGCCGGATGGCGAAGGGATCACCCTCTTGCAAACACTGCGTCAGCGCGACGACGCGACGCCTGTGATCATTCTGACAGCTCACGACCAGGTGTCTGACCGCATTGCCGGCCTGAATGCCGGGGCGGACGACTATCTCGTCAAGCCCTTCGATCTCAATGAACTTTCAGCGCGCATGCTGGCCGTGTCCCGCCGCTACGAAGGACGCTCCGCACCTGTCATCCGTCTGCCCGGCATTGAGATTAACCAGGTGGCGCGCAATATCACGGTTGATGGAACGGCGCAGACGCTCAGCGCCCGCGAATGGGCCGTGCTGGAAAAACTGGTAGAGCATCCGGGCGCCGTTGTTTCGAAGGCGCAACTCCATGATACGCTTTACGAATTTGGCGCGGAAATAGAAAGCAACACGGTCGAGGTCTATATCAGCCGGCTGCGCAAGAAAATCGGCCATGACCGCGTGGAGACCGTGCGCGGCGTCGGCTACACCATCAAGTAGACGAACCCAGGCAGAAACACATGGCCAGACCGACCAGCATGACGCGCAAACTTGTGACGGCGCTGACAAGTGTTGTTGCCATATCCTGGCTGATTGCCTGCGGCCTGGGCATCATGGTAATGCAGGATGAGTTTGCCGAGATTTTCGATGCGGGCCTTGAAGAGACGGCGGAAAGGTTGCTGCCGCTTTTGCTCGACGACCTGCGTGAAAACAATACGGCGCCAGCTGCGCAAAAACTGAACCAGTCGGCGGAAGGCGCCGAATATCTGACCTATCAGGTTCGCGACCGCGAAGGCCAGGTCGTGTTGCACTCGCACGACAGTTCGACCGAGCCTTTCGAGGTCTCCCTTGATGCCGGTTTTTCGGAAACGTCCTCGCAGCGCATTTTCACCGTCGTTTCGCCTGATGGAAATTATTTCCTTCAGGTCGCCGATGCCTTTGCCAATCGCCGCGAAGCGATCGTGGAGGCGGGCAGCGCATTGGTATTGCCCGTGCTCATTCTCATTCCTGCCAGCATTATTGCTGTTATCGTCGTGGTGCGGCGCGCCCTGCAGCCGGTGCAGACGTTGCGAGATGAGATCGGCAAGAAGGACGGCGGCAATCTTGCGCCGCTCGCAACGCAACCTTTCCCACCGGAACTGCATCCGATTGCACGATCGGTCAACCTGCTGCTTGGGCGTTTGCGTTCCACGATCGACGCGGAGCGGGAATTCACTGCCAATAGCGCCCACGAACTGCGCACGCCGATTGCGGGCGCTCTGGCGCAGGCGCAGCGGCTTCGTGCCGATATCCCCCCGGCGCTTGCGCCACGTGTCGAAAACATCGAGAAATCCCTTCAGCATCTTGCCCATCTGGCTGAAAAGCTG
Organism: Agrobacterium sp. DKPNP3; assembly: GCF_052686535.1. Classification (NCBI taxonomy): domain Bacteria; kingdom Pseudomonadati; phylum Pseudomonadota; class Alphaproteobacteria; order Hyphomicrobiales; family Rhizobiaceae; genus Agrobacterium; species Agrobacterium sp. DKPNP3. The sequence goes on from NZ_JBQYSN010000003.1 coordinate 15,795, forward strand.
CTTCAGATGTCGCGGGCAGAAGCCAGAATCGGCCTGACCGACAAGACAAGCGATCTCATTCCCGTCCTCGAACTGATCATTGACGATATGAGCAGAACGGCGATCGGGGTGTGGCGCATCCGCTTCGTCAATCGCTGTGAGGGCGGCCTGTGCGGCAGGATCGGCCCGGACGCCTTCGGCATCATCATCCGCAATCTTCTCGAAAATGCGCTGATCCACAGCCCGACGAAAAGCCCCGTTCAGGTCTTCGCGGAGGCAGACGGCACGATCCGAGTCGTCAATGCCGGAGCGGCCGTCGACCCCGTCCTCTTACCCAAACTGACGACACGTTTCACCAGAGGCCAGACCGCGGCAGACGGCACCGGGCTTGGCCTTGCCATCGTCAAAAGCCTTGTCGAACAGACAGGCGGGACGCTGACGCTGTCGTCACCAGCCACCGGCCAGCAAGACGGTTTTGAGGCGAGGGTTACCATCCCCGTCGAGGCCACCTGACTGTCGAAAAAAAGCCCCGCCGGTAAGGCAGGGCTTTGGCGAGGTTGCGGCAATTCAATCCTCGTGGATGTGGCTGTGGTCGCGCGTATCGCGCATCTTCACGTAAACGACGAGCGACAGCGCGATCATGATCGTCACGTACCAGAAGAACCAGTTTTCATGGCCGATCTGCTTGAACTTGAGGGCTACAAACTCGGCCGTTCCGCCAAAGATGGTGTTTGCCAGTGCGTAGGGCAGCGCCACGCCAAGCGCACGTATATGGGCCGGGAACATTTCGGCCTTCACGACAGCATTGATGGAGGTGTAGCCCGTGACGATCAAAAGCCCGACCAGAACAAGAACGAAAGCCATGATGGGATCGGTTGTCGCTGCCAGCGTGCTGAAGATCACGTAGGTAAACAGGGTGCCGAGAATGCCGAAGCCCACCATCAGCGGCTTGCGGCCGATCTTGTCCGACAGTGCCCCGGCAAGCGGCTGGCACAGCATGAAGACGAAAAGTGCCGCCGTGGTGATTTCCGTGGCGCTTTCCTTGCTGAAGCCCGAGGTGTTGACGAGGAACTTCTGCAGATAGGTCGTATAGGCGTAGAAGGCGAGCGTGCCGCCTGACGTTAGCGCCATGACCATAAGCGCCTCCTTCGGATAATGCTTGAATAGCGCCCATCCACTGGACTTCGGCTTGTCGGCAGCGCCGGTCTTGGCATTTTCGAAGGATTGCGTCTCGGCAAGCCCGCGTCTGATGTAAAATACCGCGATAGCCAGGAGGCCGCCGATGAAGAAGGGGATGCGCCACCCCCAGGAGCTGAGTTGCTCCGGGGTCAACACGCGCTGCAAAACCAGAAGAACGGCAAGCGCGAGAAGCTGACCGGAGATAAGCGTGACATATTGGAAACTGGAGAAGAAACCACGGCGATTTTTGCCGGCCATCTCGCTAAGATAGGTAGCGCTTGCACCATATTCACCGCCGACGCTGATACCTTGCAGAAGACGGGCGAAAACCAGGATGGCCGGTGCCGCGATGCCGATGGTATCATGACCGGGGGTGATGGCGATCAGCAGCGAGCCGAGGCACATCAGCGTGACAGAGAGCGTGAGGCCCGCCTTGCGGCCCTTGCGGTCCGCATAGGTCCCCATGAACCAGGCACCGATTGGCCGCATCAGAAAACCGACGGCGAAAACGGCGGCAGCGCTCAGCAATTCTGCCGTCTGATTGCCGGAGGGAAAGAAGACCGGCGCAAAATAAAGGGTGAAGGCCGAATAGACGTACCAGTCATACCATTCGACAAGGTTGCCCGCCGAACCGCCGATGATCGATTTCAAACGGGTTTTCTGATCCGGCGCGGCGGCGGGACCATTTGCCATAATATTCACGTGTAAACTCCAATTCATCTTCGTCTGGAGAAGGAAGGGCGAACGGAAGGTGTGATAATTTGTCGCTCTTGGCCGGGGTATATACCCGCCATGCTGCAATGCGCAAGTTTACGGTGCAATGCAGCATGAGGTTTGTCTGGTCATGATGCGCCACGTCTCCACCTTTTCCACCCTCGAACGAGGTTTCTACGGCGAAGCACGCGTCATGTTAGCGTAAAAAACCACACGGCGCCATTCTGGACCGCCTTGTAAGGCATGCGCGCTTAAACTAAAAAATATCAATGATTTACGATATATCGGATATCCAGATCGAAAAGCTGCTCATTGCCGCCGCCCGCGCGGGCGAGGCTCTGGCACGGCTGGATGAGCGGATTGACCGGTCGCCGATGAGACACGGTTTCATCGAAAGGCAGGATTTCACGGATGCCGTCTCATCCATGTGGGTGGATGGCGAGCTCGTGCATATGGAAGACCTGGTACTTCATGACGCGCATATGGATGTGCGCGCGCCGACCCATGAAATGACGGCAGCGCACCGGATTCTTCGCGCGCGGCGGCTAATCTTCGCCAATGCAGGCGGGTGGGCCTTCAGCGCTGCGGGTCTTTCAAAATTGCGAGGCAGAACAAGTATCGTTGAAGAGGCGGCACCTCTCAGGCAGACACATGACCAAGCAGACGCTGCCGCTGCCGATGCAGATCGCGATACATCCTTGGAGGGCGCCTTCTCAGAGCTCGACGCGCTGCTTGCCCGCACCGCGGCGACACTCGATGCGATGACCACTACCAACAGGCCTGCGATGATGCACAGGGAGGAAAGCCATGCGATCATTAACGAACCCGACTGGGATGAAGACGAACGGCTGAAAGAATGGTGGAGCGTGCATGCCCGCTCGGAAGAACTGCCGCCTATTCTTCGCACCGCCATATTGCTCGACGCCTGGAACATGATCGAGGTTCTGCAACGCAGCCCTTGGCTCGGGCGGCTTCTCGCCGCCGCTTTCCTGCGGGACAGCGCGGTGACGCCCGATCACCTCCCTGCCCTCAGCGCCGGACTGCGCGCGGTTCCACGGGAGCGCCGTCACGTCCGCAACCAGACGCAGCGTCTCGTCGCTCTTCTCGATAGCTTCTATGAAGCAGCGCAGGCAGGATTGAAGGAGCACGACCGGCTTGCCCATGCTCGCGAGCGGATGATGCGCAAGCTCGCGGGTCGCCGGTCCTCCTCGCGGTTGCCTAATCTCGTCGATCTCGTCGTTTCACGGCCCGTGGTTTCGGCCGCCATGATCGTCAAGGAACTCGGTACCACGCCGCAGGGTGCAATCGGCCTCGCCAACCAGCTGGAACTAAGGGAAGTTACCGGGCGCGGACGATTTCGTGCCTGGGGCATGCTATGAGCGGCGTCTAAAACATTTATTTTCAGTCTTTTTCCGAAATCCAGCGTCGCGAAAATGCGGCGATCACGAAACTTAACAAAATTTAACTATTGCGTAGGTGGGTGAAGCCGCTATGTTCCTCGCTGCGTTGCAGCACTGTTTTTTTCTCCGGCAACGCGGTCGCATTCGGTCCCGGCAACTTTTTTCCGCCGCCCGCATTTAAGTGTCCATTCTGAGGGAGATGCAATAATGACTATTTCAATCTCACACCCCGATTCCGATCAAGAAACCGACGCTCCTTTTGCAAAGAAAGTTCTCGCGGCACGTCATCTTGCCGGCTATACGGTCGAACAGCTTGCCATCACCTGTGGCCTGACCACCAGCGAAATCCATGCGCTTGAAGATGGCACAGACAGCGATCCGCTGCGCATCCGCCGCGTTGCCGCGGCTTTGCAGATCCCTGTCGAAACCGTTATCTAATCCATTCGCGGTCTTCTCACCATCAGCGCCGCCAGGGAAAATGCTCTTTCCAGCATCCGGGCGGCGCACGTGACCTGATGAGTGTCACCTTTCCGGAAAGTTTTTCCGCGTTCGTCTCTTAACATTTTCGTTATCCGCCACCACATGGGTTCCACGAGCGACCGTGGCTGCCGAAGGGCTGCATGGCCCGCGCTTGTGCGAGAGCAGCAACAACCTCCGGAACCCCGCCATGGCACTCATTCTCGATACCGAAGAACCGGTTTCTTCAGCGCTGGATCGACTGTGGCCTGCGGAGAAAACGGAAATCCTCGACTGGCTCGTCACCGGAACCAAGGGCGAGCGTTTTATCGATGAAATTTTCGTTGAACTCTGCGACCGGCTGCGCGCAGATGGCATATCGGTGGCGCGGGCCGCGCTGATTTTCCGCATTCGTCATCCCCAATGGCTTGGTGCGCGCATCCTGTGGAAAGCGGGCGTGGCTTCCGCCGAGATCGTTACCTACGGTTACGGTGCTGAAAACACACCCGAATATCTCAATAGCCCCATCAACGACATTCATCAGGGTGCAGCCGAAGTACGCCACCGCTTGAATGAAGGACACGGCGACGATGCCGGCTACTCCATCTATGAGGACCTGCGTGCGGAAGGCCTGACGGATTATTGCGCCTGGCCCATCGAGCACACTTTCGGCAAGCGCCACGTTGCAACATTTTCCAGTGACAGGCCGGGCGGTTTTTTGGACAGCGAAATCCTCGCTTTGAAAAACCTGCTTCCGGCGCTCGCGCTCGTCAGCGAAATACGCTTGAAAAACCGCATGACGCGCACTCTGCTGGAGACCTACGTAGGTCCGCATGCGGGCGAAAAAATCCTCAATGGCGCAACGACACGCGGCAGCGGCATGACGGTCGGCGCCGCCATCCTGATCTGCGACCTGCGCAACTTCACCCATATTTCTGACCTCTGGCCACGCGATGACGTCATCGAACTGCTGAACGGCTATTTCGACGCCATGTGCGACCCTATCGAGGAATTTGGCGGCGAAATCCTGAAATTCATGGGCGACGGGTTGCTTGCCATCTTCCCGCTCAGTGACCCCAATGCCTGCGCGAACCTCCTGAAAGCCATCGCCAGCGCGCAGAAGAGCCTCGCCGCGCTTAATGAAATCAATCGGCGGAAAGGCCACGACCACCTCGGTTATGGCATCGGCGTGCATGTCGGCGACGTCATGTACGGCAATATCGGCTCCAAGACACGTCTTGATTTCACGGTCATCGGCCCAGCCGTCAATATCGCATCGCGGCTTGAAACACTGACCAAGGAGACAGGGCGCAACGTGCTCTTTTCCGAGGAATTCGCCCGCATGGCCGGCCATAAGGAAAGGCTTGAAAGCCTTGGCCCGTGGCTGCTGCGAGGCCTCGAGACACCCGTCGAAGTCTATGCTCTTTCACCGCACGCCGACGCGACATCCGACTGAACCCTTGCCCGCCATTGACCTGAGGAAACCCGTGCTCGCCCGATCTGAGGCGAAGACGCTGCGTGGCTATCAGCGCGTGAACGTGCCTCGTCTGTCCGGTGTGCCCCACTGTCAAAACGCTTGACACATCTGCGATGTCGAACTAGCAAAATAGAACATATATTCCATATTGAAATGTCGCTTGCATTCATATTCTGTCTTTCCGGGAGTGAGGGACGGGTATGAGAAACCGGAGGAAAGATGGTTACGAAATTGGCACTGCTCGGCGCTGGACGGATAGGCAAGGTCCACGCCAAGGCGATCACGACCGATAGCCGGGCGCAACTGGTGGCCGTGGTTGACGCCATGCCCGGCGCTGCGGAAGCGATCGCCAAGGAAGCGCAGTGCAAGGTCAGCACGATTGATGAGGTTCTGGCCGATAAGACGATCGACGCGGTCATCATCTGCACGCCCACCAATACCCACGCTGACCTGATCGAGCGCTTTGCGCGCGCCGGCAAGGCAATCTTCTGCGAAAAGCCCGTCGATCTCGATGTCGCCCGCGCGGAAGCCTGCGCCAAGGTGGTCGAAGAAACCGGCGCGAAAGTGATGCTTGGCTTCAACCGCCGCTTCGACCCGCATTTTCAGGCCGTTCACAAGGCCATCGAAGACGGCCGCATCGGCAAGGTGGAGATGGTCACCATTACCAGCCGCGACCCCGGCCCGCCGCCAGCCGAATATATCAAGGTTTCCGGCGGTATATTTCGCGACATGACGATCCACGATTTCGACATGGCCCGTTTCCTGCTGGGCGAAGAAGTGGAAAGCGTGTTCGCCACCGGCTCCGTTCTCGTTAATCCGGAGATCGGCGCACTCGGCGATTTCGATAGCGCCAGCATCATTCTGACGACGAAAAGCGGCAGACAGGCAATCATCTCTAACTCTCGTCGCGCGACCTATGGTTACGACCAGCGCATCGAAGTGCACGGCTCGCTCGGTTCGGCAGCGGCCGAAAACCAGCGCCCGGTTTCCATCGAGATCGCCAACGCGGACGGATACACCCGTCCACCGCTGCATGATTTCTTTATGACACGCTATACGGCTGCTTATGCCGCCGAAATCACCGCCTTCATCGACAGCATCGAAAACAACGTCGCGCCCTCGCCCTCCATTGGGGACGGCCTGACCGCATTGAAACTCGCCGATGCCGCCCTGAAATCGGTGGCCTCGAAGGCAGCCGTGACGATTAGCTGAGACCGTTCTCATCTTCAGCCCGGTTTTGTCCCGCGATTATTGAGCGGGACAAACACAATATCCTTCCCCAGGTCGTCCGCCGAATTCGTCGTCGCTCTTAAAGCAGGCGAAAATGCGCAGATGACGCGTACAGCATCAGCCCAAGCCCGCAGATCGGCTTCTAAAAAGCCGACGCCCGCCCTTGCATGGCTGCCATTTGAAAAATAAGGTTGTCTGACAAGCTGGAGCCACTTCATATGGCGGGAGCCAGCCTCACCCATGCCTTATTCTCTTTTGCCGGCAATCGCCGGATAGCGATTTTCTGATGCCATCAGCCAGGACCGGTTTTCTCTACGCGCTCGCTGCATTTACGATATTTGCAGCACAGGACGGCATATCGAAACATCTAGGAACGGCCTATCCTCCCGTTTTTATCGCCATGCTGCGATATTGGGCCTTCGCCCTGTTCGTTCTTCTGATCGCCGCAAGATCGGCAGGCGGCATCCGCGGAGCTGTCATGGCCAACCGCCCGTGGCTTCAGATCAGCCGCGGCGTGCTTCTTGCCGTCCAGATCGTTTTTTCGATCTTTTCATTTGCGATTGTGGGCCTTGCTCACAGCCATTCTATCATTGCTTCAGCACCGCTCATCGTTGCAGCGCTTTCCGTGCCGCTGCTCGGTGAAAAGGTGGGGTGGCGGCGATGGTGCGCAATTTTTGTCGGCTTCATCGGCGTTCTCGTCATTCTGAAACCGGATGGCGAAGGTTTCGACAAAACTCTCCTCATCACTTTCGTCGCGGCCTTCATGCTTGCGCTTTATGGCGTTCTGACGCGCCTCGGCAGCCGCAGCGATACGGCCATGACAAGTTTCTTCTATACGGGCGTGGCTGGCGCTGCAGCGCTGACGCTGGTTGGACCCTTTTATTGGGTCAATCTCGCGCCCTATGACTGGATCTGGATGCTGGCGCTCTGCCTCACCGGCATGAGCGGCCATTATTGCCTCATCAGAGCATTCGAACTTGCAGACGCCGCCTCCGTGCAGCCCTTTTCTTATTATCAGCTCGTGCTAGTCTCCATCATCGGAGTCGCTGTTTATGGAGAGGTCGTAACGCCGAACATGGTCATTGGAGCGGCAATCGTCATCGCCGCCGGCCTTTTCACCATCTGGCGTGAGCACGTGACCGGCAGGAAAGCCCGCCGGAAAGCTTGAGTGTCTCGGCTCTCTCAATCACGTCCTGATCAGACGAGAGCCGCCTCGCACCGCAGAAGCATGCCGTAGAGATCACGCGGCTCATCGGGGTCGGCCAGAAGATCGAGCTCCGTGTAGAGCCCAGTGTTCGGCAGTTTGGAGCGCACGTAACGTAGCGCGGAAAAATCCTCCGTCGCGAAACCAACGCTATCAAACAGCGTAATCTGTCGGTCCGTTGTCCGTCCTTCCGTCGTGCCGGCAATAACCTGCCAGAGTTCGGTGACGGGGTAGTCGGCCGGCAGTTGCTGGATTTCTCCTTCAATGCGCGTCTGCGGCGGATACTCAACAAAGATATCCGATCGCAGCAGAATGTCGCGGTGCAACTCCGTCTTGCCGGGGCAGTCGCCGCCAACGGCATTGACGTGAACGCCGGGCCCGACCATGTTGTCGGTCAGGATCGTCGCATATTGCTTATCGGCCGTGACCGTCGTGATGATATCAGCCCCTTCCACCGCCTCCTGCGCGCTGTCGCAGATTTTGATGACAAAACCCTGACCAGCGAGGTTGCGGGCACATTTTTCGCTGGCGAACGGGTCGATGTCGTATAGCCGCAACGTATCTATGCCGAGAATTGCCTTGAATGCACGCGCCTGAAATTCGCTCTGGGCGCCATTGCCGATGATTGCCATGGAGCGGGCGTTTTTACGCGCGAGATACTTTGCTGCGACGGCGGAGGTTGCCGCAGTACGCAGTGCCGTCAGGATCGTCATCTCGGTCAGAAGCAGCGGATAACCGTTTCCGACATCGGAGAGCACGCCAAAAGCCGTGACCGTCTGGCGACCTTCTTTCATGTTTTTCGGATGGCCGTTGACATATTTGAAACCATAGAGCGTGCCGTCGCTGGTCGGCATCAACTCAATGACGCCTTCCTTCGAATGCGAAGCGATGCGCGGGGTCTTGTCGAAGCTTTCCCAGCGCTGAAAATCCTCCTCCACCACCTCGGCAAGCTCACGCAGGAACGTGTCGATGCCCACGCGCAGAACAAGCTTCATCATGTGATCAACGCTGACGAAGGGCACAATATTGAGGTTCGGTATGACTGTCATTCCATTCTCCCTCTCAACCCGCGCGCGTCGGGCGGTCCATGACGCGCTTGCCCATCAGGCTGGCCGCAAGGTCCACCATCAAGGTTGCAGTCCGGCCGCGCTCGTCGAGAAACGGGTTTAGTTCCACCAGATCGAGGCTGCAGACCAGCCCGCTATCATGCAGCATCTCCATCACCAGATGCGCTTCGCGAAATGTTGCGCCGCCCGGCACCGTCGTCCCGACAGCCGGTGCGATGGACGGCTCAAGAAAATCGACGTCGAGGCTGACATGCAAAAGCCCGTTTGCCGCCTGAACCTGCGCGAGAAACGCGCGCAGCAGCACGGCGACGCCATGTTCATCGATCGAGCGCATGTCGTGAACGGTAATACCGCTCTGCTCCAGCGCCGCTCTTTCGGCGGGATCCACACTGCGAATACCGATCATGCCGATATTGCCTTCCGGTACCGCGTGGGAGAGCGGCGGAAAATAGCCCGCAAAACCATCTCGCCCACTGAAATAAGCCACGGGTGTACCGTGCAGATTGCCGCTGCGTGTCGTTTCAAGCGTGTGATAGTCGGTATGGGCGTCGAGCCAGAGGACGAAAAACGGCCGACCACTCTCGGCCACCCGCCGCGCCATGCCGGCGACCGTTCCCGCAGAAATCGCGTGATCCCCGCCGAGAAAGATCGGCACGGCGCCGGCACTTTCACGATAGGCAGCCTCCGTCAGCGCTTCCGTCCAGGCCACGGTTTCGGCCAGATGATGCACAGCCGGGTTTGGATGGGCAAAGTCTCGCAGCGGCGTGGGCGTCACATTGCCGGTATCGACGACCTTGTGCCCAAGCTCTTCGAGAGCCTTGGCAAGCCCAGCGACGCGATAGGCGCTCGGTCCCATCTCGCAGCCCAATTGCCCTGCCCCGATCTGCAGTGGGGCCCCGACCAACCTGATTTCCATCCCGTCCTCGCTATCTTGCTTTGAGGTCAAATTCACCACAGTGTTCTGGCGAAACGAATATCAAATATTGGCAACATTATCGAAATAAGCTACCAATCTGATGAATTCTGTTTCCCAAACTGGTTATCATGGACAATCTCGACGAAAGGCTCATCACGCTTTTGCGCCACAATGGCAGGCGCAGCATTTCCGATCTGGCCATCGAGACGCAAACCTCGCGTGCGACGGTGCGCTCGCGTATCGAAAAGATGGAAAACGAAGGGACGATTATCGGGTACACTGTCATCCTGCGCGCCGACGCGGTGGAGGCGGCGATACGCGGAATCATGATGATCGAGATTGAAGGCCATGTGACAGACCGTGTCATCCGGACGCTCGGTGGTTTTCCCGAGATTTCCGAGATCCACAGCACCAACGGCCGCTGGGACCTGATCGTGGAACTCAATGCCGCGACGCTCAGCGAATTCGACGCGGTCCTCCGCCGCATTCGCCTTGTGCCGGGCATCACCGGCAGCGAAACCAGTCTCCTCCTCTCCACCCCGCGCTCCACCCGTGCCCGCCTCTAACCGCTTGATTGAGGCAAAACCGGGATAAAACGCATTTTTCAATTTTTTCGGCTTGCGCCCCGGAATAAATCATCTATATGACGACCCACCAAAGCGAACGCGCCCCGCGCTTCAAGCTTTTGGGGAATAGTTCAATGGTAGAACAGCGGACTCTGACTCCGTCGATCTTGGTTCGAATCCAGGTTCCCCAGCCAATTCTCCCTAAATCCCCTTAATTCCTTGATTTTCCAGTCGCGCCGGATATCGTTTTGGCATCATTGGCGACCTGATGCCCAGAACTGGTGCCCACAGGTGATGCCCACGCGAAATCGCGCGCTGGCATTTCAGGTGGCAGGCAAGGGCAACAACCTCATGGCGATCCGCCACGACGTCGAGAATCTCACCCGCCGCGGCAATATCTTCTATTGGCGTGCGCGCGTCCCAAGCGCGTTCGAGAAATGCAAACCGGGCAGCCGGCTTTCATTGAGCCTTCACTGTTCTGATCATAAGAAAGCGCAGGCTATCGGCCGCAAGCTGAACATGCTGGTCGCCGAACTGAAGTTGAAGCGGAAGGAACCCATGTCCAAGGCGCAGCTCCAAAAGCTTTGCGAACATGAACGGGACATGATGCTCATGCATCTGGAAGATGTCTCGATGGTGGCGCGGCGCTACGGCCGTCCTGCCGATATTTCAGAGCTGGAGATGGATCTGGAAAATGGATGGGCGTATAGACTGCTCGGTATGTTCGGCATCACCCATCACCTGACGCTGAAGGACGATTGCCGCGGCTTAGCCTACCTCAAGCAAAACGGGGTTCCCGACTCCCATATCGTCGCAATCGGCTCCAACTATTTTGAACTGCTTCACGAGGCCAACACGCGCGGCTTCAAGAAAGGCATTCAAAGATTGATGCACCTCTTCGAAATCAGTCGACACCCGCTCAACGAGGAGAAGGCCATGAAGGCCTATTTCAGTGGGCGGGCAGAAGCTTTGTTCGACGTGTCTGAAAGGCATTCGCTCGCCGATCGGGACCTCAGCGAACTCACGGGCGGTCCGGCTTCGAGACCACAGCCGGCATTCACAGAGGTCGCGCCCCGGAAAACGACGTCGCCATTATCTGAGATCGCAGCTCCCGCTGATGAAGTCGTCGAGCCCCTTAAGCCCGAAGCTCGGCCGATATTGGCTCTCGATCTTACTCCGTCGCCGGGGCCCGCCACCATCAATGAGCCAGTTGAAGAAAAAACGCGCCTCGTCGTTCCCGTCGCGGAGTTCGAAGCCGAGTGCGAAAAACTCGTCAAGAACATGGATGAAGCTTGGGATGAGACGACCGCACGCGATGCTCGCGCGCTCGTTCGCATCTTCAAGGGCGTACTCGAAGAACATGGAGTAGAGCACACAGGACAAATCACCCAATTCCATCTCGGCAAACTTCGCCAGCACTTCAACGACATTCCTGTCAACTGGGGAAAAAGCGCCAGAATGAGGGCGATGTCTGCACCCGAGCTTCGAGCTGAGGGCGAGATGCTGCGCGAGCGGGCCAAGACGGAAGGCAAAGAAGCGACCGTGGGCTTGAAAGCAGCCACCATCCGCAAGCACTTCGGAAACTTGAATCACTTTCTTAAGCATGTCCGAGGCCACGGGTTCGAACTCGATGACTGGACCTTCGATGGCTTGAGGCCGAAAAAGCCGAAAATCGGCTCGGTGCGCAAACAACAGCACAAGCCGAAACCCGATGAAATTAAACCGATCTTCTCCAGCCCGATCTATACTGGCTCGCTAGACCACGATCGAGGCCGCAAGAAGCCTGGACCACACGTCTTTCATGACGCGGCTTACTTCCTGCCCGTTATGTTTTCCTATCTCGGTGCGCGCAGACTCGAGTTTGCAGGGCTTGCATTGGACGACGTCGCCGAAGACGATGGCGGCCTAGTATTGATCCTGCGGACGAACAAATTTCGGCGGCTCAAAACGGAGCAATCTGAGCGGCTATTGCCGGTCCCGGAAGAGTTGGTTCGATTAGGCTTCCTGGACTATTGTGCATCACTACAGAAGTTGGGGTACGAGGCGGTATTTCCCGAACTCTTCTCCGACAAGACCTTGAATGATCCGGGCGACCGCTTCTACGACGTCTTCCTCCCGATCATGAAGCAATGCCTTGGAGAGAAGATGTGGGAGCGCGCTTTACACGCGTTCCGCCACGGCATGGCAGATACCCTCCTCCAGGCAGGAGTCCCGCCTTTGGTTATCGATGACATTTCAGGACGTCTGAGCCAGGGAGGCGAGACCAGCCTTCGCTACACCAACCCTGCAGGGCTACCGCTGATGCGCGACGCTCTCAGCAAGTATCCGATCATCACTGCCGGCATCGAACCGAAGCCGATTAAACTGCTGCCATGGATCGAACAACGGCTGCCACCGCCTTGGGCACGTGAAGCGAAGAACGAAGCAAGACGCCGGAAATAATTTCCGGCGCCTCCTGCTTTAAGCGGCCTCCCAGACCTGATTCAGGATGCGGGCGGCAAGTGCGGCTTTGTCCTGGGGCAGGAAGCGCCCGTAGTGCTTTGCGACCATGTCGGCGGTGTCCTGGATGGCGTAGCTCGCCTGCTCATACAGGCAGTTTGCTTCAGGATATGCGTCGCGAGCACGTCCCGGACATTATGGGGCCCGTGCGGTAGCAGCCCCTTGATCGCGCCTCGACCGGTATAGGGGTTGTAGATGCCGTAGCGCTGGATCGTGTGACGCCAGGACTCGTAGAAACTCGTCGTGTCATAGGCGGCGTTTGTGCTGGTCGTCTTGACAGTCTTGACAAAGAACGTGCCGGGATCCGCGGCCGACCGTAAGAGCACCGAGCGGTGCCGGTCGACATAGGCGTCGATGTACTTGTAGAGATCCAGGAGGTCCGGAAGCACGAGCCGAAACGGCTTGTCGCCAAAGAAGGACGAGTGTGCGTTCTTGAAGGCGACTGCAGGAATGAAGACCTCCCAGCCACCTTCCCGATCACTCCACCGGATTTCGCCTCGTTTCATCTTTTCCAGCGCGCGTTCCGAGCGCGGCATCGAGCCTTTCGGATTGAGCATAAGTTGCCTGAGATTCTTCTGTCGAAGCCCAAGATGCAACCCCAACCTCAGCATTAGAAATGATCGGACTGCCTCGGCAGCCGGCCGAGGATAACGATGCTCATCCGGCATCAGGCGAATGATCTCCTCGGTGATCTTGCGGTACTCGCCAACGGGGCTCGCCGCCTCAAGGACCGGCATGATCGGCTCGAATGGATCGCGATGGACTCGCGCGATCCGCTGGATTTCCTTCACGCGGTGGGCAGCATGCTTGTGAAAGTCGTCGCAGGCACCGTGCCAGTCCGCATTGGCATAGTCGATCTCGTTTTGCGAGACGAGGCCGGCAATCGGTTGAACGCGCACCAGAAGCTCCGGATGCTGTCGAAGCCATCCCGTTCCCTCCTTGGTGATCGCCAAGGCGATCCGCAACATGTCGACTTCCCAAGCGGTGAAGAAGCCGCGGCGCGTCTCCCGCCACTGCAGATACCAATCCCAGACGCCGGGGAAAATGAGGAGCCCGAACGTCAACTGCCGGACCGGCACCCCGAAGCCCTTCACCTCTCCATCTCTGGATGCTGCAAGGGCACCGAACATCAGCCCCAGATGCTCGATCTTCTGCGAGGCGGTTTCTTCACCCCAGACCCCGTTTCGCTAAAAACCGACCGATGTCAGAGCCGACGTCTTGAAGCGCACCAGGTCGGCCATTTCCATGGCAAGCGATGGTGGCGCTTCTATCACCCCGAACAGCAGGTCAGGATCCTCGACCCAGGTCTCCTCGTAGTTCGCAGGCACAATGATCTTTCCGTCGCGTGGCGCCCGCCCGCCGTAGGAGACGCCGGGAAAACGGATGGCGTAGCGTTGTTTGGCGGCTGCTGCCTGGTACTTCCTGTAGTCCGTCGTGCCGCTGATAACAACTCGCCGTACCCAGTCAACGATCTCCTCCCTTTTCTGGAAGGACAGCGTGTTGAAATCCTCGGGAAGATGCCACGCGATCCGACGCCGCTCGGCAGGTTCTATTCCGGACAGCTCAAACCCCAACGCCGATCGCGACGGGTGTGGAAGCTTGGCTTTGAAATAGCCGGCCGGGAGCCGGTACCGTCGCTCGATCCGTGACAAGATCTCGAAACTCTCGATACTCCGCGGCACTTTCCGGCCTTCGATCCAGCTTAAAAGCGTATTCTTGTCTGTGACGTCATCTGGACCAATGATGCCGCGATAGAGCGTCCAGTAGGTTTCGCCATGGCGCCGAAGATGAAGCTGCAAAGCTTCCGAGAAGTCCGCCGGATCTTCGCTGACGTCGAACAACGGTTCTGGGAATTCGAGACCTGTGCGTGGACTTGCTGCTGTAGCGCCCGATGCTGGTTTGGGCTGGTTCTGGGGTGGGCGGGCTGGTCGGGGACTTGCGGGCACCGCCCTCGTCCTCGGCGTCTTTCGTGTTCGAGGGACTTCGGGGTCTGCTGCCGTGGCTAAGAGGCGCGTGTCCCGGATCCACCGACCAATGGCGTCAAAGGCTGGATCGATTTGACGCGCGTTGCCCGCAAACAGATGGGTGTCCAGACCGCAGGCTGCCGCGACAACGTGCCAGTCTGTCCTGCCGCTGGTTCTTGGCGCCGGTCTCCTCGTCTGAATGAGCGTGTGCAAATACCACTTCAGCCGGGGAAGTTCGTCGTCCTTGAAAAGCGGCGCCAGCCGCAGTTGGCAGAAGGCGTCAATCTTGCGTTGAAAGGCTTTGGCAGAAAATTGGTTCATTTCCATTCACGTAGCTGTTGTTGGTCGTTCCCGCAGAGGCGGGGCACGCGAGCTATGCGACTGGAGTTAACCTCCGGTAACCAAGGGTTTCCGTAGGCGAATGGCTTCATAAAAACGATTCAGTTGCAAACGGCGTTTCACGAAGTAACGGGGGGACGAAGTCCCCAATGATAACGCCGTTTGCACAAATAGTTGGTGATCAGGCAGAGCAGATGGCTAGGAATCGTCAGCCCCGCAGGTGAGGCTTGCTTCGGAAGGGACGGTCATCGCGGGCATAGCGATCGACGAGATCATCGAAGACCTCATCCGCTGCCCGCTCGTCAAAGCCCTGGTCAACGAGAACGCCGACAACGGCGTCGCCCAGCTCCTCTATCCAGTCCTGCCGTCCTTGGTCGAGATAGCTGGTGATCGTCCAGAACAGCATCGCTCGCGCGACGTCGTCGCGATCCGGGCGCCGCTCTGCCCGATGCCGGTCCCTCAGCCGCTGCTGCCGTTCCCTCTGCTTGGCGTTCCGCTCCTCCAAGGTCTGTCGCGCCATGTCATCTTCCCCTGTTTTCGTTGATGGCACTGTTATGGTCAGAGGACCGGCGGCACGGCGCAAGGCGTTTGTCACCGAAACGGAATCATTGTCTTGTGAATCGGAATTTTCGAGTTTGGAATCGAATGAGCGCAATTTGTTTCAAGTTGCGGGCACGTTGAGACAAGTTGACGGCAATCCCACAGCTATATCCACGGCTCCGGAGGCACGGTGTCCGACCCTTTCGATAGGACGTGAATCGGAAATCTGGAAAAACGAAACGTTCGCTCAGAGTTTGGAAACGTTGCCTTAGACGTTCGAATCGTCCGCCTGAAGGTTCGAATCGAATGAGCGCAATTTGTTTCGAGTTGCGAGCACCCTGCGTCAGGTTGTTTCAGCTTGGATCAATGTGTCGGAGACTTAAGCCTGCTGACCGAGGATCCAGCCTTCCCACGCTTTGACATCATCAGCTTCCGGTACGCCTTCGCCCCGTCGGCCATCGACGACGTCGATCATGCCGAGCAGGCCGACCGTGGCGTCGAACCGGTCCTCACCGTCCTTGCCGTTTCCGAAACCATCGCTGATCAGACTTTGGAGTTGGCTCCCGTCGACGTGCGGCCTGTTCTCCAGCCACCGCATCAGATGACTTGCCACGGACCGGCGTCCGTCTTGCTTTCGCTTACTCCAAACAGGGCGTCGGGGAATTCCGAGCTGGCCATAGACGTCGCCGGGATATGTTTCGGCGACGACGGCGGCGCCCGGCATCATCAGGTCACGGAGCGTTCCGTCGAACGGCCATAGCGATAGCTTCTCGAGGTTTGGGAAAATGACTTCGCGCCAACCGGCCAAGGCGGCTTTCCCCACTTGGTTGCCGCCGAGCGTCCAAAACAGCATGCAGGCGTCGCCGCGATCCGGCGTCGCCCGCTCGCAGAGGCGCAGAAGATCCTTGCCCCTCAGCCCTAAAGCGTCGAAGAGGTGCTGACGCTGTGTGCCCCCCGGCCTCATCGGATAAAAGGGCCGATCGATGGAAATTTCTCCACGATGCCCGGCGACATCGAACCACCGCGCAAACCGCTGGTCGGCCAATGACCGCAAGAAGGAGCGAAAGTCTGTCAAGCCCAAGACTCTGCCGTAGGCGGCAGGGAGTCCGATTGGAAAATCGAATCCCAGCAACAGCACACCATCCGCACCTGCTCTCCGCCGAAGCCTTCGGATCAGGTCGTAGGTGTCGCCGACAGGTTCCGGAGTGGACAGGATCCATCCTGCTCCATTGCGCGCGGCTAGACACATCCATCGCTTTTTGCGATCGATACTCCAATCGCAATGCGCGATGATCGTCACAGACATCCTGACCTCCCGTTCCTCATCTGACGTCTAAGGGGCAGTACTTAGGATGTCCATGACCGCAGGCTCATCGAGCGCCTGAGCATCGAAGAGTGCTTGGACGAGCCGGTCGAAGCTTTTTCGGTTCTCCAAAATGACCCCCGTCGCGCAAGCTTGTGCGAACTCCAGCCGCCTGTGTACCCGTTCTGCCAGATCCGCGTCGCGGCTGAGGATTGCTGTCGGATCCTTATGTTCGCGATATAGTAGCGGATGACGACCCCCAAAGCCGAGCGACTGCTCCATATCAAGGGCGACGCGCGTCGCACGCGCCAAATCGCTCTCTTGTGCGCCGCCAGATCCCGCAGAAACCGTTTTAAGGACGATCATCTCTGCCGCACGCCCAGCCATTAAGAGCGCCAACAGTCGCCGATACCAGTCCTCGGTATCCGGAGTGGTGGTCGCGAAGGTGAGCGAGTTATGCCCACCTTCCTTGGAGTCGATCGTCAGACCGCGGACTTCCCCAAGGCGCAAAGCGTGATGAACCACGGCGTGGCCGGATTCGTGAATCGCCAGACGCCAGCGGACGTCATACGGAACCGGCGGCCTATGACCGCGAATACCAGCTTCGATATCCGCATATGCGAGCCTTCGCTTCTCACGCCGCGCTCTCAACCGTGCTTCGCGTACGACCCGCTCGATGTCGGCGCCTGTGAGACCAAGCGCTCGCGTTGCCAAATGTCGCAAGGCCTCGCTCTCCGGGCTATCACCATTCGTCGCCTCCGACGGTTCGACGCCGTGCTGATCGTCCCGTTCCGGCGCGATTTCGATCTCGTTCTCAAGGCCACCAATCTTTACATTGCCAGTCATCTGTCGCCTCCGATCTGAGTGTTCGAAGCGACGACAGCGTCGAGATCGCTACCCAGATGATGAGCGAGAATGCCTGCGAGCGTCGGAATATCTGGACGTGGGATCTCGATATGGGTTTCCAGTCGCCCAGAGCGGCGGATCGCTTCATCGATTTGATCCGGTCGGTTTGTCGCACCGACGACGATGACGCCGTCTGTTTTAGTGGCGCCGTCGAGCAGTTCCAGAAGCTTGTTGACGCACGCATTCCAGTAGTCGGAGTAAGACCGCGACGCAGGAGCCCTCTGGCCGATCCCATCAATCTCGTCGATGAACAGAATGCACGGCGCATGTGCTCGCGCCTCTGCAAACGTACTGCTCAACCGATCCAGAACGTCATGCAAGTACTCGCCCTGCAACCACGTCGACACCGACGTCACAACCAACGGGATCTGCAACGTATTGCACAGAGCCTTGGCAAATGTGGTCTTGCCAGTGCCTGGAGGACCAGAGAGCAGCAGCTTGGTGCTCATCTGAGACCAAGGAAGGTTACCGCTCAGATAATCCGCAAGGTCCAGCTTCAAGGCGAGTGCCCAGTCTTTTGCAGCACCATAGCCTGTCAGGGTCTCGACCCGCAGCACCGGTTGCGCAGTTAACGAAGAACCATCATCACCTTGCTCTGGTTGGATGACTTCGGCACCCGTGGACTTGTCTTTCGGCGTGCCCTTGCTATTCGACTGTTTAGACTCCTGTGATGTTCGACGTTCGCTGCCGTTATCTCGATACGTCCGATCGTTTCGTTCGCTCGAGCTTTGCGAAACACGGTGATGCGAAGAGCCGGCTTTGTCGCCGTCCACATCAGCTTTCTTGTGTTCGCGGTTCAGAATTGAGAGACCACGAAGCGCATCGATACTCCACTGGATCGGACGTCCAGGTCGAATGGCGATGGCGAGATCGTCGAGGGTAAGCGCCTCCGCTTCGATGTTCGAAATGGCGGCGGTATGATGCATCACGGCGTCGAGGCCATAGACGGCTTCAAGGAGATCGGCGATCAGCGGGGCGGTGATCCCCGGCCCGATCAGTCTAACGTCGCAGGTCAGATCGACTTGGTCGGGGACGCCGTGATGTGATTCTGAAACCGCAAGGACCGGCGTGCCATTCGCGAGAGCTCGGAGCAATTGCCCGCGCAACGATGCACGGCTCGGGCGGCTGGCCTCGGCGACCGCGATTTGCAGAAAGACCCTTCTGGGCTGATTGTTCTCCCACAGCCACAGATCATCGACGAACGCAAATTCTGAGGACACCCCTGTGTAAGGGCCGAACGGCACGACGTCTGTGTTCTCGATAAGCTGCGGCAACGCTCGCTCGAAGCCTTCTGCGAATACCTGCACGACGAGGACCGGAGCTGGCTGGCGCAGAAGTGCGACCAGATTGCGGAGTGTGATGCCAGATGCGTTCATCGCGGAGGCGACCATGAGTAAGATTGCCAAGTGTTTGACGTTCGTTACGGACCCGGCCGCGGCAACCACCCCGACCGCTTTGGCCAAGACGGCCTGATCATAGGTCCTGCCGTCTGCTGGATACCGCCGCAGGTATTCCGGCCACGCCAATGTTGACGGCGCTGCACCGCGACGGTCACCGCCGTCCGGCGTCGATTCAATTAGGAACGAAGCAAGATGACCTCGCACCCAGTGGTAATCGCGCGCAGTGTCGCCCGTTAGATGTGAGGCATCGAAAGCGGGGGTGAAACGGCCAACGATGTGCGCGTTGACGATTGCCGTGCTCATCTTCAGCAACCCGTTGCGAACCGCGAGACGGCGGACGCTTCGGCGCTCGACATGATGCAGACGTCGGATCAAGAAAGAAGAAAGACGATCCATCATCGATCCTCCTCGAGGGCTAGATCAGTGGAGACTATTTCCGTTGGCGCGTCGTAATGACTGGTCGTTCCAGGACCATCATGAGCTTTTCTACCGATGTAGCTGAGAACAAGCTTGCAGGTCGGATCGCCGGAGCGTGCCATCTCGTGCAAGCGCGCGAGCAGCAAGGAGGGAATTTCCTGGCCGCCCTGCCCTTGCCGGGCACAGGTCAGCACGAGTCCGATAATAAGTGCCGGGTCTTCCTCGAGGTGTGCAGCCGCATGCGGCTCGTGAGCCTTAGATGTCGGTGATTGGCCCTGCTTGAGGCGTGCAGCCGTCGACAGTGGTACTGATGATTTCGGTAAGATGTCTCTCGACATGCAAAATCTCCTCGCCGGTCCGGCTTCATGGGACGGCGTCTTCAGAGGATGTTGGGAACGGGAGAGGCTGCCGCGGCTTCACACGCCGCAGCCATAGCCTTATCCAAGCAAAGGCGGGTTAGGCTCAGGCGTCGAGGAGACGCCGGGCAAAGCCAATGCGGATGTGCGCGGGCGGCCAGCAAACAACATCATCCGCCAGCGCCTCGGAATCATCGCGTCCGTCGTCATCATCGAAAATTGAATCTTTGCAACCGCTGCAACGGCATCCAGTCCCGTGATCCTCGGTTTCGCCGGTGATATCATCGCAAATCATCACGCGGGGAATAGCGCGCAGCGCCCCGAAGTGACGCACCGGGAGCGACGCCGTGGAGGGAGGAGCGGCCGATGCAGATGCCGACATCACCTCCGGTGCCTCCGGCAGACCGAGTGCACGGCGCGCCTCGACCTCGAGAAGCTGTTGCACGCGGCGTCCGAAACGCAGGCGCAGTTCCGCCATGCAGTTCGCCGCCCCGTCGATCTCAAGAAGATCGTCAATTTCTGACAGCGCCCAGACGCCTGCCGCATGATCACTCGGACGGCTGGCGCCATCGACGATCGCGACGCCCACCGTCTCGACCATCAACCGCTTCTGGGTTTTGTACAGCCAGTCTGGCAGCACCATGGCTGACGCCAACATCTTCAACTTCAATTCTTCGAGCCGGCTGGTGTCGCCATAAGACGCGAGCGAGCGCTTGAGGTCGAGCACAAAAGCTGCGCGCTTGGCGCGGTTCACGATGATCAGGTCGGGCGTGTAGCTGCCCTTCGCTGGTGCCTCGCAGTCAAGCCGCACGCCCTCGAGCTGGCGCCAGTCGTTGCCGGCAACCGCTTCGATCGCAGCCTTCACCAGTGGCAGTTTGATTGACTGCATGAGAACGACCAGATCGTTATTGACCTTAGCCAGGCGCTCGACCGCCTGCTCCAGCAGCTTGCCTTCGCGGAAGCTGACAGCGCGAACGAGGGAAGCCACATTGACGTAGTGCCCGAGAATCTCATCCTCGACCGGTTCGCCTTCGGCAATGGCGGCGATGGCCTTGTCGATCAGAAGACCAAAATCAGCTTCGACGTCGGGATAGCGCACCAGGTGGGCATAACGGCGCAGCACCGGCGGTTCAGCCTGAACAGTGAAGCGCTCACCGACGTGACGGCGCGACACCGAGCCGGCGGCAAAAGACGTAGTGGACGATGTCGCAGAAGCGACGCGCAGAACTTCCCCGGCGGGGGGCTTGGCAGTATGAATGGTCACAGCCCGATTCCTTTCATCAGAAGGCTTGAGGGTCAGGCCCCTGTCGGTGTTACAGCACCGGCTTGGGCCGTTTTGCTCCTATCTCGTGGAGCCACTGATACCTGGCAGGACCGGAAACGGATCTCAAGGACCCTTCAAGCAAAATGAGAACGGATCCGGAACAAGGTTAACGACGGGCTCACACTTGCATCCAGCCCAAACTCGGATGGTAAACGCTCGGTAAACCGCGGGAGGTCATTGCGCGCCTCCAAACGGAACGCGACGGATCGGAATCAAGAAAGGGGCTCGAAAGCCCCTTTCTTATGTTGAGTTCACGATGCTTCTGCAGGTTTTCGCATCAGTGATTTCGGCGTTCGCAGTCCAGTTCGTCTTTCGGCTGGACCGAAGGAAAGGATATTGGAACCCTCGTCGTCCAAGGCCCCTCCAATTCCCGCAAACATCGTAGGCGGCACGTAGGTCGTGAGCGCTTCATCTTCGTCCCCGGACCCTTCGAAACTCGCAGCCTCATGTCCGATGAAGTGTGCCTGCCCCTCCAGCGTCGGCGCGGCGAGCGGCCATTCAGGCTGTTTGGTCCGAGAGGTTGCCCAGTCGAGCAACGGCAAGACCTCTTGCTGCAGCCAAGCCTCAAGCCTTTTCACCTCCGGCCATGACTCCCGGTTACCCAGGTGATCCAAGGTCTTAAAGACTTTGTGCCAGTGACTTGCACCCGGAAGTTCACGTTCGGAAATCTTTCGAACGTCAATGTCCCCTGGAACATCCAAGAGCAAGATGTTGCCGAGGCTGCGTTTCGCCGTCCTCGCCAAGGGCTCAAGCACCGGGATCAGTAAGGTCTTCTGTAGACGCTTGCCTTCAGGCTTGCTCTCCAGAATCTTGCTCACCTCTGCGACAAGCGCTGCCGCACTTTCAATGAAGGCTGCGACACCGCTCTTCGTCTTGACGTCAATCAAAGCCCGCAGCCCGGAAAGACCGCCGACGTCGGCAAGCCCTACGCTTGTGACCGCCTTGGGAGTCTCCTCGGATGCATCCGACAGCAGAGCCTTCACTTCGCTGACCCGAATGCCGCCGTGCTCTTCGGCATGAGCCAAGGCAGCCTCGACCTTGTCCTCTGACGCGGACGCCAGATGAAAAAGCACGGTCGGGCTGATCGCAAGCTCGATTGCCCGCTCGCGATAAGCCTCGAGGTTTCGAGCAACAGATCTGTAGTTCCGGGCCGTCTTCGATGAAATGTCGCATCGCTGCGCGATCCATTTTTCGAACGTCCCCGGTTCGACCAGTTCCGACGCCTTCTCCAGCAACACGCCCAAATCGTAAGCTTGCTGCGTGGACCTGCGCCCGAGAGCCTGGATGTCAGCGGCTGACTCTTCCAGAGCCTTCATCTTCTTCGCGCTGATATTCAGCGCGTCGTAGTCGAAGCGGCCAAAGACCGCTTTCGTCGTATTCTTCATCATGTCAAAGATCCTTGCACGTTGCAAAAGCATCAACTACATATGCGCAATTGACATGAATATTGTCGCGTCTTCCAGAAGTTTTTTCAATGTATACATTAAGTTGCACGCTAAAAAATACGCCAATTATACTCTGATATTTCGTATTTTATACATGAAAATGCGTAAAAAAATCGTCACAAAATATTTTTTTACATAAAAATCATGGAGTATTAATCGCGCAACCTAGGGGCGCAATATGATTCACACGGGCGTATTTTCGTAGCCCTCTCCACCTGGTAACAAGAAGGCTCAACAATTAAAGGGTCTGAGGTGGCAAAGGCGATTCTGACGACCAAAATCGACCCGACCTACGACGATCTCCCGGAGCAGCGATATCATTTTCCGCGCACCTACCTCCGGCAGGTAGACGCCGCGCGCGGCGATTGGATCGTCTACTACGAGCCGCGGCGGCCGAGCGGTGATCTGATGAAGACGGGCGGCAAGCAGGCATATTTTGCGACAGCTAGGATCACCGATATCATCGAGGACCCGTCGAAGGTGGACCACTTCTACGCGCTCATTGAAGACTTCCTACCGTTCGATCATGCCGTGCCATTCAAGGACGCCGGCCATTATTACGAAAGCGGCCTTCGCAAGGGGGATGGCTCAACCAACAAAGGTGCATTCGGCCGCGCCGTGCGAAATATATCTGACGCCGAATACGACACTATCCTGGCAGCCGGATTTGCTCATATCTTGGGAAATCGCGATCGAGAGCGCCCGACGCCGGATCCTGTCGAAGAGGCGCTCATAGGATTTGGCGATAACCCGCAGATGCCTTTTGAAATTGACAGCGTTGATCGGCGGATCGTGTCGCAAGTGGTGCAGCGCCCCTTCCGGGACAGAGCATTCTCCGCGGCCATCAAGACGGCCTACCACGACACATGCGCTGTGACCGGAATCAAGCTTTTCAACGGCGGCGGCCGATCGGAGGTGCAAGCCGCCCACATCCGCCCGGTGGCGCATGGCGGCCCGGACAGTATTCGTAACGGATTGGCTTTATCAGGGACGGTGCACTGGATGTTTGATCGTGGTCTAGTTTCGGTTGACGACGATTACAGCCTGCTGATCGCAAGCGGCAGCGTTCCTGATACCATCACGCGGCTCATCAATCCGGAGCGACGCCTCCTCGTCCCATCACGCCCTGACGACCGGCCGCACTCGCAGTTCCTTCAGTACCACCGCGACAACGTGTTCAAGGGGTGAAAGTACGGAAATTATTTCCGCTCTTCATTACCCGTGGGCGCAGGATATCTCCTTTAACAGAAGCTCGGCCTGGGCGAGCACCATCTGCACAGCCTCCTGCTCTAGGTCCGGCGGATATCCGAATTTCTTAAGGATACGCTTCACAAGAATGCGCATCCTAGCGCGGGCACTTGCCTTGTGGTGCCAATCGACGGTGACCGAGCCCCGCATGTTCTCGACCAATTCATGGGCGATCACACGCAACTGTTCGCTGCCCATGACCTCAACAGCCGTCTCGTTTCCGGCCAAGGCGTCATAGAAGGCGATCTCCTCCGGAGAGAGGCCGAGCTCATCACCACGTGCGGCGGCCGCCTGCATCTCTTTGGCCAATGAGATCAGTTCCTGGATCATTTCGACCGTAGAAATTGCGTTGGCATGGTACCTAGCGACAGCGTCCTCCAGACGGCGTGAGAAGGTCTTGGACTGAACGACGTTGGTTTTGGACCGGCTCTTGATCTCCCCGTTCAGAAGCTTCTTCAGAGCTTCCAGCGCGAGGTTCTTCTTCTCCATTTTCTGCACGTCCATCAAGAACTGATCAGAGAGAACAGAGATGTCGGGCGACTGCAGGCCTGCGGCCTTCAAAATGTCCACGATCTCGGCATTGGCAACGGCCTGATTGAGGAGCTGTTCTACCGCCAGCGATTTCGTCTTATCAGACATCTTGCCGGTGGCCGTCGTTTTCACAAGAGCAGCACGAACGGCTTGGAAAAAGCCCACTTCATCGCGGATCTCGTTTGCCGCATCGCTGGCGGAAGCAAGGGCATAGGCCTTGCTTAGCTCCAGAACCGCATCCTTATAACGACGATGCGCCTGCTTCTTTGCCTCCGGATTTTTAACCTTTGCTGCTTCCGCTTGTTGCCACTTCAGGATCCAGTCGATGCCGTCTGCCAGCGCCTTCAGCCGTTCAACCGGCTTGCCCGTGACACCTAGGCTGTAGTCATGCCCGCTGAACATACCGCGGACGATCTCGTATTTCTCCAAGAGGACGGCGACGGCTTCCTCCTCATCAATACCCGTCTTGTCGCGGTCGGATTGAGAGTACTGCGCAAGCGCCTTTTTTAGATTGGTGGCGATGCCGATATAGTCCACGACCAGGCCGCCCGGCTTATCTTTGAAGACACGGTTGACGCGGGCGATCGCCTGCATAAGTCCATGACCACGCATAGGCTTGTCGATGTACATCGTGTGCATGCACGGCGCATCGAAGCCGGTCAGCCACATATCTCGAACAAGCACCAGCTTCAGCGGATCGTCCACCTTACGCGCCCGCTTGGCGAGGTCGTCACGGCGCTTCTTATTGCCGATATGCGGCTGCCAATCGAGAGGATCGGACGCCGAGCCGGTCATCACGATCTTGATTGCGCCCTTATCATCATCATTCGAATGCCAGTCGGGCCGGAGCGCTACAATCTCGTTATAGAGGTCGACGCAGATGCGGCGGCTCATGCAGACCGCCATGGCCTTGCCCGGCAGACCTGCGATACGTTTTTCCAGATGCTCGACCAGATCGGCGGCAATCTGAGCCAGACGCTTCTTGGAGCCGACCAGCCGCTCAACAGTCGCCCACTGCGCCTTCTGTTTCTCCTGCTCTGTCAGCGTCTCGTCTTCAAGCATGGCCTCGATCTCGGCGTCGATCTTCGGCTTTTCATCCTCGTTTAGTTCGATCCGGGCCAGACGGCTCTCGTAGTAGATCGGCACTGTCGCGCCGTCTTCCACCGCACGGCTGATGTCGTAGATGTCGATGTACTCGCCGAAAATGGCCGGTGTATTCACATCGGCTGCTTCGATCGGCGTTCCTGTGAAGCCCATGAAGGAAGCGTTCGGCAGCGCCTGACGGATATAATGGGCATAGCCGTAGCGGCGAGTACCAGTCTCTCGATTGAGCTTGGCGTCAAACCCATACTGGCTGCGGTGGGCTTCGTCGGCCATGACAATGACATTGTGGCGCTCGGTCAGTACTGGAAAGACCTCTTCGCCCTTGTCCGGCGTGAACTTCTGCACGGTGGTGAAAATTACACCACCGGACGCGCGGTTCAAAAGCCTGCGCAGATCGTCACGGCTGTCCGCCTGCTCGGGCGTCTGACGGATTAGATCCTTGCACAGGCTGAACGTGCCGAAAAGCTGATCGTCCAGATCATTGCGGTCGGTGAGCACGATCAGCGTCGGGTTTTCAAGCGCGCGGGACCGAACGATAAGTCCCCCCAGAAAGGCCATCAGCAAGCTTTTTCCGGAGCCCTGGGTATGCCAGATCACGCCGATCTTCCGGTCGCCCTCTGGCTTCACCGCCTCGATGGCGCTGGTGATGGCTTTACGGGCGCCGTGGAACTGGTGGTAACAGGCTATGATCTTGAACGGCCCTTCGCCCTTATCGCCGTACACCGTGAAGTCCCGGATCAACGCCAGGAAGTGCTCCTTCTCGAACACACCGCGCAGCAGCGTGTCCATTTCGTAGGGGCCATGAGGCGTGAAATCGCCATCCGCCCCGGTGACCGACCGCCAAGGCATGAAGCGCTCTTCGTCTGCCGTCAGCGAACCGATCCGCGCCAGCATTCCGTCAGACGCCACCATCACCGCATTGGTTCGAAATAGCGACGGGATCTGCTCCTTGTAGGTCTGAAGCTGGTTATAGGCTCCGTGGATCGTGGCGTTCTCGCTCGCGGCGTTCTTCAGTTCGATGATACCAAGCGGCAGCCCGTTGACAAAAACCATCACGTCCGGCCGTCGGGTGTACTTGCCCTCGGCTACCGTGAACTGATTGGTTACCCAGAAGTCGTTGCTCTCCGGCTTCTCGAAGTCGATCAGCCACAGCTTGTCGCCCTTCACCTCCCCGTCTCCGATGCCGAACTCCACATCGACGCCCTCGGTAATCATGTGATGGATGCGGCGGTTTTCTTCGATCAGTGACGGCGTCTCGCTGATGGAAAGCTGGCGAATGGCCTGGTCTCGGGCATCTGCGGGAATGTTCGGGTTCAATCGTTCCACGGCAGCGGCCAGCACATCCGAAAGCAGCACATCGCCATAGGCTAGACGGGTTGGAGCTGAGCCATCGGGGGAAATGACCTGCGAGGGCTGGTAGAGGTAGCCTAGCTCCTGGAAGGTCGCTAGAACGACTTCTTCGACAAGGCCTTCGGAAAAGCCTAAGGGTGATGACGAAGATTGCTGATAAATAATGTCTTCCATGGCTCCCCCCACCGCCTCAATCAGACGAAGCGCTCCTTGATATAGGTGATTGCCTGGTCGCCCGTCATTTCGCGCGAGGAATTGCCATTGCGGACGTAAAATCGATCCTGGGCAGCGCCGCCCTTGTCGGCCAGCTTGATGTAGACCGGTTTGTTGGCGGGCAGGATCTCAACCCGGCAGATCTCCTTCTCATCAACTTCGGGAAAGGCGAGCTTTACTTTTGTTGCCGCGAAAGCCTCTCCGAACGTATTGATGATTAAGGTCTTGAGATGGAGTTCGAACTTGTCGCGATTGCCGCCGTTGAGCGATTTATAGTCGTTGTCGAGACCCGCAATCTCACCATTGTCTGCAACGCCGATCAGAAGCGTGCCGCCGTGAGCATTCGCGAAGGCGGCAATCGTTTTCATGATCACGCCCTCCAGTTCCTTGTTCACGTTGCCGAGCTTGATGTCCCAGCGCAAGGTCTGCTTGAACTCAACCTCTTCGTTCTCCCCTTCGGCGATCATATCCTCAAGTGAGACTTTTTCGGCAACCGCATGGGTCTCGGCCAATCCTTCGAGCCAGGCATTCAGGCTGTCGGCAAGCATCTTACGGCGGGTCTTGAGGAAGAGCTCGTAATTTTCGATTTGCCAGAGTTCCTTATCGTCCGGAATGAGCTGCAGGCCGAGCGCGTTTGGCTGGTTCTGGACAACGCCGGACAGATAGGCCTCCGTTTCTTTGGCACCCTTGGATCGGTTCGCAGTCTGGGTGAGAATGGCGCGGTTGGTCAGTTCCTGTGCCAATTGATAGCGAAGCCTATTCTCCTGGCCATACCCGGCTGCCTTCAAGTTAGCGAAGGCGAAGATGTGGTCGTATTCCAGCTTGTATTTCTCGCCCATCGGCTGGTGAATGGAGACGCCTGTCGTGAGACATTTTGCGCCCCGGCTCTTCAGATGCCAACGCAGAAGTCCGAACAGTGGGTGCTGGACAGCACTGCCAACGAACTCGTCAGGAGAAATTGTGATATTGCCGCCGCGATCCTCGCGAATCACGTCCAGTAGTCGATCAAAGGGCGTTTCCGACGTCGCGACGATCTTGAGGTCATGATCCAGCTTCTGCGGAAGCTGGCTGACGTAGCGGCGGCGAACCTGGGAATAGTAGAACCACTTCACCACCTTTTGGATGTCGTTGTGGCTGAGATTGCAGTTCATCCGATGGCAATAGGCAACGATCGGGATGACGGCATAGATCGAATTGATCTCGTCCGTATGGTCGACGAAGGCGTGGCCGCGTAGCATGTTCGCCACATAGTCCAAGACCTTGCCGTCCAGCGTCTTCCAAACTTCGCGGATCGCATTGTTATTGTCAGGGGAGTGCAGCTTCCGCATCTCTGAACCGCCCTGGTGGAGGATGGCCAAGAGCGCGTAGACAATGAAATCGAGCTTGAAATTGAACCCATTCTTCTTCAGGGCGTCGAGCTTCTTCTTGAAGGCTTCGCGGGCCTGGGGCCAGTATCCGGAGATCTGCGCCAGCGCGAGTTCGGCATCCGTCAGCGCCACGCCGCCAGCGTTGACGATGTAGAAGATATCGATCGCTTCGCGTAACGAAGCCTTGATCGGGATGTTCTGCTCAGGGAAGTCTCGGTCGAGAATGCTTTGAACTGCAGAAAAGGTGTCATCGATCTTGTTTTCTTCATCCCGCGAAACCTGCCGTCCTGCCTTTTCGAGATCTCGGACGACATCGCGTGCCCGCTTTTCACGGCTGAAGATTTGCGTAATGTTCAACCAGCGCGGATCATTCTCCATGCGCTTCTGGTAGTACTCGATTTCCCGCGTTTCGACGTTAACGTGAAGCCCGCGCGTATCCTCGGTGATCTCCTCGAGCGTGTAGTAGGGCGGCAGTTCGCCGCGGATCAGCATGTAAAGCGTCGTCACGCGTTGCTGACCGTCGAGGAGGATTTTGATTGCCCCCTGAAGAGGATCATAAACATGTCCGCCTTTAAGCTCCGGCGGCTGATTGGTGTCCCAGGTCAGGACGGTGCCTGTCGGATAGCCTTTGATCATTGAATCGATCAAAAGCTTGGCGTCCCTTTTCTTCCAGACATATTCGCGTTGAAAGGCCGGGATGAAGAGCTGCCGTTCGTCGATCTTCTCCAAAATGCTGCTGATTTTCATAGTGATGCTCTGCTTGAGGTTCCAAGGTTTTCGGAAAGGGCTTTGATGGCGTCGATAATCGTACGGACGTCGGTCAGGGTCTTCGGCACAAATTTGGCCAGGTCGGCGTTGGCCAGTTGCGGCATCAGCTCCAAGGCACTGTGGCGACCATACTGACCAGAGACTTGCCGGAGCCGATCAGCGCGGTCGATCTCGCACTCAACGCCCGTTACATGGTCGGCGACGTTGGCGAGGCACCAGATGTTTGGTGGCGCCTTGGCGCTTTTCTCGTACATCACCTGAAACGGAAAACCTCCCGTGACGCCGATGACATAGCGATTGGCCTTGGTTGGCTGGTGCTTCGACGTGTGTTCCCGCCCCACCTGATCCAGCAGCTTTTCCACCTGCTTCTTGAACTGCGTGTCGTTGCTCACTGCGCCGCCTCCATAAAGTCTTCCGCTTCGGATAGGCGGAGTTCGCCGGACATCAGCTTGGGGAGGAGAAGGTCGCGGGTGGCTGCGAGAGTCAAAGATTGCTCTGCATTCGCGGTTACTTTTGACCTAAGGGGTGCCGCTATCGCGTCGAACGCATTCTGGATCTGCGATGAAGCAACTGAAATTCTCAAGGCAGCCAAGGATGATGGACTGAGTTCTGTCTGACCTGTAGAGCCGTGTCCCATAGTCTCAATGAGTGATTGCTGCCCTTCCAGGAATAGGGAAAACACTAACTTTGAAATCCGATCAGCATCAGCTCGGCAGATGGTGACATGACTGTCCGCAGTTGCTTCTTCTTTCAGGCCGCGCACAGTTGCCACACGGCCGAGCGTTCCTACACCAGTGGAGTTCACTAGGACGTCTTGCTCTTGAAGCGCTCTTTCCTTTGGAGGTCGCTTCACGGAATCATGCCGCCTGGCAACAGCGAAGTTAACCTGACCATTTCGTATACACTTTTGGTTGATCACGGGTATGCCGCCGTCACAGTAGGTGGGGTTCAAGCCTCGCTTCAGTAAAACCGCTAAGGTACCGAGCTCCTTTTCCGTCCATCCCTCCGGCAACCCATGATCCCCAAGCGCAGCCGGGAATAGAACGGCAAGGTCTTTCGCCCGCCCAGTGTCCTGCACGAGGCCGCCCATGATGGTGAGGGGATCGGTTGCGCCTTCCAGCTTGCGGCGGGTGGGCCCAAAGTCCACGAACCAGTCGCGAAAGATCGCTTGCGCCATAGCCTCCAGCGTCTCGTTCATCCGCCGGTTCAGTTCGATCTTGTCATCAAGGGAGCCGAGCAGCGTCACCACATTCTGCTGGTGGTCGATTGGCGGCACGGAAACCTTGAACTCGTGACAATCGGCCACCCTTATATGGCTTACGACAGAGCCCGAACCATTATGCGTGCCGAATTGATGCTGGAGATCCGGCGATCTGAATGCGTAATAAAGATACCTCGGCACGACTTTTTTGGGATCCGGCCTAAACTGCATCAGCCTTTGCCCCAAGAACACAGGACCCAGTTTCTGAACGTAACCTACCTCTCCGATAGGAGCCTCGCGAGTGAGGATCACGTCACCATCGAGGAGCTTCGCACGCCTTGTCCACCGTTCATAAGTGGGTTCATCAACATATCTGCAAGTTGATAAGTCGATGCGGCCTTCCTTCACATTGGTGGTACGGATCATGCGGAACGGTGTCTCCCGCTCAATCACCGGAGCGGTACGATTCACACAGTCAACAATGAGCGAACATAGGCTCTTTACGGCTACACGAGGCCAGTCAACCATCAACTTTAACCCACCCCAGAGCGTGTTCGATCTGTGCATCTAAAGTGCGGCCCTCTTCGAACTGCGACAGAAGCGTCTCACGCAACCCCTCGAACCTCTCGGTGAAGGACACTCCGTCATCTTCGGCATTCGCCGCACCCACATAGCGCCCCGGCGTCAGCACATGGCCGTGCACTCGTACCTCTTCCAGGCTGGCCGATGCACAAAAACCCGGCTCGTCCGCATAGTCCGCCCAGCCATTTTTCGCCCGCGTTTCAGGCTTCGAGCGCCAGCGGTGATAGGCACCTGCGACCTTCTCGACATCCTCTGCCGTGAACTCGCGGCGCACGCGGTCCACCATGAAGCCCAGCTTGCGGGCATCGATGAAGAGGATCTCGCCGCGCCGGTCACGGTGGCCATTGGCGCTCTTGTCGCGGGCGAGGATCCAGAGGCAGGCGGGAATCTGGGTGGAATAGAAGAGCTGGCCCGGCAGGGCCACCATGCAATCCACCTGATCCGCCTCGATCATCGCCTTGCGGATCTCGCCTTCGCCGGATTGTTGCGACGACATGGAGCCATTGGCCAGCACCACACCCGCCGTGCCGCGTGGGGCAAGGTGGTGGATGATGTGCTGTAGCCAGCCGAAGTTGGCATTGCCGTTTGGCGGCCGGCCGAACTTCCATCGGGCATCTTCCGCCAGCCGCTCGCCGCCCCAATCGGAAATGTTGAAGGGCGGGTTGGCGAGGATGAAATCGGCCTTCAGGTCCGGCAGTTCATCGCGGTGAAAACTGCCCTCGTTGTTCCAGCGGATATCGGCATCAATGCCCTGCACGGCGAGGTTCATCTTGGCCAGACGCCACGTGGTGTGGTTGATCTCCTGGCCATAGACAGCAATGTCATTGCGCCGCCCGCCATGCTCCTCGATGAACTTTTCCGACTGCACGAACATGCCGCCCGAACCGCAGCAGGGGTCGTAGACGCGGCCTTTATAGGGCTCCAGCATCTCGACCAGGGTTCGCACCACGGAGCGCGGCGTGAAGAACTCGCCACCGCGCTTGCCTTCGGAACTTGCAAAGCCGGAGAGAAAATATTCGTAGACCCGGCCCAGCAGATCCTTGGCCGTGTCCTTGCTGTCATGCAGACCGATGTTGGAAAAGAGGTCGATCAGCTCGCCCAGCATGGTCTTGTTCAGCGTCGGGCGGGCATAGTTCTTCGGCAGAACGCCCTTCAGGCCCTCGTTCGACGGGAAGCGCTCGATGGCCTCCATCGCCTCATCGATCAGCTTGCCGATCTCGGGCCGCTTGGCATTCGCCTGCAGATGCCCCCAGCGGGCCTCTTTCGGCACCCAGAAGACATTTTCCGCGAGGTATTCCTCAGGGTCTTCCGCATCCGCATATACGTCAGCCGCCAGTTTCGCATGCAGACCGTCAAAGGCATCGGAAATGTATTTCAGGAAAATGAGGCCAAGCGCGACATGCTTGTATTCGGACGGCTCCAGATTGCCCCGCAGCTTGTCTGCAGCCTTGAACAGCTCGGCTGTGAAGCCGAGGTCACCATTATTCTCTCTCGCCACTAGGGCAGTCTCCCCAAATCAGTTTCGGCAACATTAGGACGGCATTATAGGATGTGTAAAGGAGAACTCTCTCGCGTGGGTTGCGACCCGCGATTGAGTGGAAATTATTTCCGCGGCGACGCCTCGGCCGAATATTGATGCGTAAGGTGGAATAAGGCGGCGATATCACCATCCATAATAAGGAAGACTGGGAACTTGCCCTCAAAAGCTAGTCCGGGAGAATATACTCCGGCCAAAGCGTCGCTGTTGTCAATTTTGACTGCGGCACGACGACGCCCGCCGGAACCCGCGATTGCTTACTGAGTGTAATAACGGCCGCATCGCCTTCTTTACCGGACAGCGGCATCGGCACAGCGGCATCTGCGGAAACGATGATGGAGGCACCGCCTCTGGCAGGCTTCACACGAATGGAGTTTTCGGCCAGTTTTTCAAAGTGGAGATCGCTGCGGCCTTCGAGGACTTCATCGACATTTATAGAGTTTGAATCGGATGTCGTTTCCGCCGCCAACACCGCATCGTAGAGCATCTTCGTCTCGCCTTCCGAAACTTCACCCGGCCAGAGAATACGGTCGGCAAGAGAGCGCTTTCTTTTCATGAGGCTCTGTAACAGGCAGTCAAACGACCCTCGACCAAGGCCCGAATGAACAGCGAGCGGGATATGAATGGTGACAGGCTTAGTTTGACCGATGCGATGGGTTCGATCGTTGCATTGTTCTTCAACCGCAGGATTCCACCATCTGCTGAGATGGATTACGTGGTTTGCTGCCGTCAGCGTTAGGCCTGTTCCCGCTGCGCGCGGACCGAGGATAAGGACGTCGAAGCCGCGATCATCGACGAGGTGCCTCTGAAATCGATCAGTGATATCCTTGCGGCTGTCGATCGTGGTGTCGCCATTGATGATCATCACCCTTTCAAGATCGAATTCGATCCGCACCACTTCGGCGAACCAACTCTGGACATCCCGATTTTCGACGAAGACGAGAGCGCGCTCATTCTTCGATTTGATATGTCTGAGGATATCCATCGCAGCACTGACCCTGGCCGATGAAAGGTTGAATTCCTCTATCGTTTCGCCGTCGAGCAAGCCGGGGTGTAACGATACCCGTCGCATATGCTGCAGCAGTGCCAAAATGCCGCCTCCCTTGGCGCGAACCTCATCATAACGCAGCATCTGCGCGTTCGGCATCTCGCGCGGATGTAGGATCCGGACCTTCGTCGGGAGATGTGGTGCGGCATCTGTCTTCAGCCTGCGCAATGCCAGAGCAGGATAGCCCTTGTGGCCTCTGAAGAGTGCCGAATGGAGGGCCGCCATACTTGCTTCCGTCGGCGCGTCAAACACTCTGCGGAACTGCGCGAGCGCGCCGAGCGCGCCGGGGAACAACTGGTCGACAAGAGCCCAAAGATCCTTTGTCGAATTCTCGATAGGCGTTCCAGTCAGTCCGATTCGGAAATCGGCGCGAACCGCCTTGGAGGCCTTCGCTCTCATTGTGACTGGATTCTTCAGGAATTGTATCTCGTCGAAGACGACAAGAGAGCAATCCAGGTCCATTAGGCTAATCGCATAATTGGCAAGCGTCTGATATGTCGTGATGATCACTGGGCACCCGCCCTCGGCGTTGGCCAAGGCAGAAATATCAAGCCGCGCCTCACCGTCACGCACATCCTTCCCACCGCCCGGCTTCTTGTAGGCGCCGAGATAGTCTCCGTACAGGCGGACAGGTTTTCCCAGGCACCCCGGCTCAAGGTGCCGCTCGATTTCGGCTTCCCAGTTCAACAGCAGAGATGTCGGGGCTACAATCAGGAAGGGCTTTCTCGGAATGATGCCTTCCGTCATTTCCTCCCGCAGCCAGGTGATGAAGGAAAGAGTCTGCAGCGTTTTGCCGAGACCCTGTTCATCGGCGTTGAGAATGCCCGGCACACCCGCCTGCCAGGCATTCACCTGCCACTTTAGAGATTTTAACTGATGGTTTTGCAAGGCTGACTTCACCAATGCCGGCGTGACATCGTCGAAGTCACCCGTTCGTCTCTGTACAGATGCCTTGAAATCGACTTCCCAAAAATTGTCATGGGTGATCGGCAGATAGGCATCGAGCGATGTCCCTGCCTCTTCCGACTCCTGATGTCTGAGAAAATCGGCGAGACGCCTACTCAGCGCCTCGATGACGTCGTTTGTTGCAGGAATTTCGCCTACATCATGCTGGGTCGTTGAGAGACCTTTTTGAAGAGCATCGCGCAATCGCGCGATCACCTCAAACAGGTCTTCGTCTGGAATGGCGGCCAGTCGTTCACCAAGCTCAGTGTCGGTCCCCTCTTGCAACCAGCGGGTTCCTGATCCCTGAATGCCGTCTATCGCGGTGACCTGCCATTTTCCAACGCCCACAACGCGGGAAACCCACTCCTCCGTTTCGACCCAGGCGCGAGCGACCTCCTCCTCAATCTTTTCAGTGCGCGCCTCGGGGCTCATCAGGGTAGTCAATCGCCCTTCGCGCCTGAGGTCCATCTCGACGGCTTCAGCAACAATCCGCCCTGCGTCGGCGATGAAGGCACGACGGCCTTCTTCGTCCTTGCCAGCATGCGCCGTGATCGTATTGATTACTGGCACAGCGGAACGGTCGACGATCAGAAACTTACCGTTCGCCACTCGGAAGGCAGGCTGCGCACCGCGTTGGAGGGCTGCAGACTTGAATTTGTTAAGTTCATCCCCGTGAAGCAGGGCAGATGTCCTCGCGGTCGCTCCATCTGCCGACCAGTGATTATCTGCAAATGGCAGCGGAAAGAACTTCGTGTCATCTTCCGGATCGAACCCGATGCCGACGGACCCGCAGGTGACCACAGACACATCGCGCAGAAAACCTTCAAGCGATGTCCGATCATTTTCCCCCTCGCCGTCGAACAGCCGCCGGAACCGACCGAGCGCCAGCCAGTGGTCTGTCAGAGCTCCACTTTTGCCAAGCTTCTCTGCTTCGGCGATCGCCAGGTATATTGGCTCTGGGACCCGCATGACATTTGACGGCGGCCCTAGAAAGGCGCCCGTGAGAGGGAGAACAACGCGCCTTCCTGCGCGCTCCCACCACCATTCAATTCGGAAGTCGGGACTGCCGACCGTGCCGACAAGCCGAGCCCGAAAGGTGACGTCGTGGAGCAAAGGCGGCAGGCCCAAAGATTTGGCTGCCCGGACATCAAGTCGCGCGACCAAAGGATGGCGAATAACGACCATTTTGGAGTCGACCGAGTGGAGGGCATTGTTCGGGTCGAGTTGCCTCAGGCGCGACAATGCCAATGCCGTGTCCATTTCCTCCCGCAGTAGTTTCGAAAGATCAGGTTGAACCTGCCTTCTGAAATGCGAGAGCCAGCCTCCTTTCTCCGGTTGGATCGTGAGAAACGTTGCATCCTGGTCGAATCGGAAATCGAATTTCATCGGAGAACGCGCTCCTCGACCCACCTCTGCCAACCACCAGGTTTGTCATGAATACGAGTCATGGGATCGTTCTGGGGCAGCATAAGTTTTTCGGCATTATACTCACCTTGATACAGTGCAGGCGCCCGGCGGTCGGTATTCAAAAAGAGGTGGATCCGGTAATCGTGCGATCCCTCGACAACCGTGTAGCGACCAACCTTCATGATCAGCAGGCAGGTTTCCTTTTTGTTGCCGCTGGCGTTTTGTAGCGCGGCTGCCTGACCAAGCCTACCTCCGCGCTCGTTAAACAGACTTCCTGCGATGTCCATCGCGGGCTTGGAAAGAGCGATCCAAGCCTCGGTGACGAGTCCTCGATCATACAAGCCCTTCCAAAAATGGTGTCTTGGGGGCCACATGTGGTTGCCGGTGG
The DNA here is from genome assembly GCF_052686535.1 of Agrobacterium sp. DKPNP3. Classification (NCBI taxonomy): domain Bacteria; kingdom Pseudomonadati; phylum Pseudomonadota; class Alphaproteobacteria; order Hyphomicrobiales; family Rhizobiaceae; genus Agrobacterium; species Agrobacterium sp. DKPNP3. The sequence goes on from NZ_JBQYSN010000003.1 coordinate 52,165, forward strand.
CCTTGGTAATCACGTCCAGCAACGCATCGATACTCTGCCCCGCAAGCCATCTGAGCAGAATGTTGCGACGATCCGGGGCAACAAGAGGCCAGAATGCCTTGGCCTTCGCGCCGGTCTTGTCTTTGTACCGCGGATCGCCGAAAGCCTCGATAATCCTATCCGTCAGAAGCATTCGGAAATCTGGAGTAGGCATATCGGTGCGCCAAGGCTCCAAAAGCTTTTCCACGGCCCTTGCGGCGAGATCATCGGAAATGGGTTTGTTTCCTACCGGTCTTATCCAATTAAAGATCCGCTCAATATGCTGGGGCGTGACGACGACTGGCAAAAGCTCCAGCCAAGCGAGATAAGCTTCGGTCGAAAGCTGCCCGGCATGAGGCGCAGCAAAGCCCGCATCCAGCAGCCATTGAAATGGATCCGCCTGGCCGAGCATTTTCTCAGCAAGCCTCAAAGGCGCTTCGTCGGCGTCAAGAAGTTCGGGAACCGCACCGAATAGCCGCCCCCACCGGAAAGAAAGATAGGATGACCTTGACTGTAGAATGGACGAAAGCCAACGGGTCATCTCACCGTGTCGAGTCCAGCCCGAGAAGTAAGCCTCCGCAACCGCATCCAGGAGAATCGAGCTGCTTGTTGCCTCCAGCTCTCTCTTCAGGAAATTGTCGACGGCGGGCGAAACTTTGTCCCCGCTGAGAAAGGCTCGGACGGCAAGCGAAATGGTGCCGACGGTCACATGCTGCCAGTCCCATTTGAGGAGCGCGGCGTCGAGCCGTTGAATGGCCTCCTCTACAGACACTGGCGTGGCATTGACGACATCTGGGAATGCCCTCTTCACCTTTGCCGCTGCTTGAGTCAACTCTGTGGGAGCCTCAAGCTCTCGGCGCCGAACGATCCGAGATGACCGAATAGTCTCGATCAAGCTCATCGAGGCGTCTCAGTTAGGGCGTTCTTGATTACAGAAATATCCGCCTCTTTTGCTGGAACCGCCATGATAAACCTCAAATCGATTCGGCGATTGGCGTCTTGGCCGGTATGGGTTGCGTTGGACTGAATGGGCCGCCCCTTGCCAAAGCCCGCCACCGAAAGGACAGGCTGCGCGTTTCTGTTGTTAAAGTTGAGGAGATCGGGCCGCTGCGATGTCATCAGCGAATAGACCGACGAGGCGCGGTTTGCACTTAGACGCATGTTCAGTATGTCGGTGCCGCGATTGTCGGTATGGCCTTCGACTTGTAGGGAGTCGAGAACGGCATATCCCGGATTGCAGTCGGGACTAAATCTTTTGCGCACACCAAGCGAGAAGCACCCAAGGTTACGATCGAGAATTTCGGCAATCTTGCTGACGCGCAGCGATCCAGCCGCAGTTGGCACATCAGCATTTGTTTCGAACAGGCCATCGCCTGAAAATTGCAGCGACTCGAAGTTCGCGCTGATGCTGACATTGACGCCCTTGATCTCGTCATCGATCTGTTTCTTCAGGCTCGTCAGAAGAGCTTTGCGGGTTTCTGATACCTTATTGTTGTAGACTTCCATCTGGTTCGGAGCATCCGGCATCGCCAGCCGTCGCCGCAAATCCTCGATCTCGTCCTTCATGGCCTGAATCCCGTCAGAAACCTGAAGATCGGGCGCGCCGACGATCGTCTGGACCTGGCGTAGCTCCTTTTCCATGTCGTCTTTTTGCTTGAGGATTTGCTCATACTGAGAACGCGGCACGGTTTCAGGGTCCGTGAACTGACTCGCGAAAAACGCAAGCAGAATCATGATGACGAAAAGGAAGCTGATCGTCATATCGGCCATCGAGATGAAGACGGACTCCTCTTCCTCTTCCTGAGGACGCGTTCCGCCCGCGCTCCTCATTCCGATGGCCTCTCGCTTTCGGGACTGAAGGATTTGGCGTTTTCGATAACGGCCTGCAAAGTGCCCAAAGCGTCGGCATACTGCTGATGGACCGCGTTCGCGTGATTTTCGACCTCCGAAACCGATCTGCCAATCTCAGTTGAAAAGGCCTTGAATGCCTTTTCGAGTTGGCCGTCGTAGGATGCCGCACGAGCTTCGAAACTTTTTATCTGCTCACGAATGGCTTCAGCCGCCGCCACGACCACACCGCACTCGGAATTCAAAGCTTGCCGCGCTGACTGAACCATTTCGATGCTTGCATCAGCTATCTGCTTGGTCGTTGTCGCCGTTCCGTTGATGGCTTCCACCATCGGCTCAGCCGCCTCAGCTAGGCCGCTTCCCGCTCGAGAAAGGTTATCAGTCACGAACTCAAACCTGCGGGCAGCACCATCAAGGCCAACGGCCGTCCGCTCCGCCGCCATCGTAAATTGCTCCGCTGCTCCGCTTATCTTTGTGGCAAGACCATTCAGGGCTTCTGATGCGCTTTCCAGCCGATCACTCGCCTTATCCATCGCCGCCGCGAGGCCTGTGGAAAGGGAGCGAGAAATATCATCGACCATCGTCCCCACATGGGTGTTGCTGGCGGCCAGGGCATTCTCAAGCGGCTTAGAGATAGCAGCGATAAGTTCATGGTTGAGCTTTTGCATATGATCACGCTGATCGACAAGCGCCTCAAGCTGGCGCTCTGCTAGATCTTCGAGACTGACGAAATTCATGCGAATTTCGATCTCATGCGTCAGCTTTCGCATGGCGCTTTCTAGCCGATGACCACAGACGCGTAAGAAAGCGGTGAATATAATCGAGCACAAAAGCCCCGTCAGCGACATGATGAATTTTGCAGACGCAACCGAGAGCAACTGCGTAAGCGCTTCGCGGACCTGAGCCTGATCACCACCCTTCAGGCTTTCACCGGTCTGCTGGAGCGCGGCGATCAAACCAAGAAACGTCGCAGCCAGCCCAATCGATACGAGAAAGCCCGGCACGAACCTCCAGCCGGATACGCTGAAGCCCATGTCCTCAAGATTGAAGAACACCGATGGCCTGATCGAATTTCGCACACCGAGTGCGCTTCCCGGTCGCGGTTCAATAGTAGTGTCGCGAAACTCCTTCCATGTGTCGATCAGATGACGCGCCGCGCTTCCCTTCTGCTTCGTAAGACGATTTTGAATATCTTCGAAGTCTTGCTGCAAGCCACCTGCGCCACTCGTCTTTTTGACCAGATTGGTTGCAAACTTGAGCACCTTCGTGCGGCGGCTCACGATCGAAACAAATACGAGAACAAGCACAACAAGAAGCAAGAGAAGTAAAAGGCTGAACAAACCTGGCGCCGGCGGTTCCTTCAGGAGAGAGGCGAGATGAAGAACCAGATCCCGCGTCGCAATACCCGCTTGACGCAACGTCTCAAACATCCGTCCCCACATTCCCGCCAGACTATAACGAAACCCTAAACTATCTTATCGATAACGATTCTAGCGATGATTGCAACGTGATCGAGACCGCGGCTATGGCGAAATCATGTATTTCGTGGGTGCTCACAAGAATCTGTCCACCGCACTTCTCGTTGACAAATCCTGTCGCCCTCTTTCACGTTTGCAACCTTAGAATTCTGGCCGTGATTGCACTGGAAGCCGGAAACTATTTCCGCGCAACCGTGGTAGTTATGCCCCAAAGCAGCACACAAATGGTGGCCTCTTGGGTAAACAGCGATGGAGATATAAATTGTGGGACACACGCAGAAGGTCATCCGGCGTTTACGCCGAAAGTCGGGATGATACTACCTGTTTCGGGGTAAAGCCCGGAGCGTACATAGATCGCCAAATACAATAGCGCAGCCTTGCACGTTCATATCGATGCTTTGGTTGAAGACTGCAGTCCTCGAAAGCCACCAAAATCGGCGAAGGGACTTGGTCTGATTCCAATGTGTAGTTCTACAACTTTCCGGGCGTAAACGATTCGGGAGGCAAAGGGGGGCGAACCGGTTCGGTATAGTACCGTTTGTCAAACTCCCTAATAACCATATCCAACGTCGCCTCGAAAGCGCCGCGGTCGAACATAGTCGACTTAGGCTCGTGCATATAGCGCCAGTCTACAAACGCATCCTTATGCTGATAAAGCACATCTTCAATGCCGTAATCGACATAGAAGATGTTGGAATGATACGGTGCAACAGACTGTTTGAATTCCCGATCCAGTTTCTCCCGACTTTGTGACTTGAGCCGGCCATATAATTTGGCGAGGTCATGTGACTTGGAGTGTTTAGGATCGTCGAAATCGAAAACAAACCATGCTTTCAATGCCAACTCCATTGCGAGAGCAAGGAGCATCGGTTCGACCCCCAGCTCTTTCATCTGGAGGGCAACGTCTTGATCATTTGACGCCTCGCCAGGGAAGCTTCGAGTCTTGCGGAGTATCGCTTTTGCGGCATCGCATATTCGTATGGCTGTCGTTAAGCGATGACTCAACCCGTAATCTCCAGCTTCCTATAAGCATGGCGTGTGATTGAAAGGACTACAACACCCGCGATGCCTAAATTTACACAGATGGAAGGGGATGTTTGCGCCTTCATTTTGACCATCCGCCGATGCATCAACGCCTTTATAATCCGCTGTTCAATGAATACACCCGCGAATTTTGCAGTGAGGCTCGAGGTGCGGGGAAGTAGCATCTCTAACCATCGCTTCTTATGCAGCGCACGGATGTTCTCCCAAAAAGGCAACCGTATCACAGTTCAAAACTGAACTCCCGCGATGGACTGTCGCGCCAAAAGTTTAGATCCGCTGCGTTTCGGGAAAGATCGTCCAGCATGCCCCTTATGCGATGCCGATCGTCTCAATGGCGGCCGCAAGTCTCTTCCCCTCATGCTGCTAATTCTCCCGCTCCTACAGTCCAAAAGCCAACGCCAACATAGACCGATCTTGTGCTGCTGTCCGGGTTTGGCCCAAAGCGGACATCCCAACCAAATTGCTAGAATCTTTCATCAGGCTTTGAGCAGGTCATCCAGGAGATTACGAAGTTCGTCGGCCATTTGTCCAGTAAGTTCAGTTGGCACAATGAGCGAGAAGCTCGCACCTCCTGGCAATTTGCGCTTATGAGCAGCCGCTCTAATCGCACCTCGAAGGTCCTTCCCCAACACCGCGTACTGGCCGCCATGTATGCTAGCTTCATTCTCGACTTCCGCGTCACCAAATTGCGGCAAGTTTCCTTTTTTGTTGAATTTCAGCGCAGCATCATTTCGCTTGCGACGTCGCGTCGCCAGAGATGCGTCATTGGCCGAGGCTAATGCAACAGCTTCTGCTAGAAGTTGCTCCGCCTCTTCTTCAGGTGTCCCGAAGTGACTCCCTATAGCTATTGGGTTCGACCAATAGGCTTCCATATCCGAATACTTGGTAACCCAAAAAACGTGCCCAAGCTTTTCATAAGGTTCAGAAAGTACCGCTAGCTCCTCAGGCATTAGGAAATCACGATCCCTGTGTATCACGACCTTCATGCTACCCGCAGTGAGTTCAACAAAGTCTCTAATGACCTCAGGCTCCGGCAACTTACCTGATCCACGTAAAGGCCAAACTGCGACAGCCCGGTCCAAATGAGGCCACTGCGCAAGGAGAGACCGGATCATCCCGGAATCTTTGTCTTCAGTCAGCATCAGAATTTTTCTATCCAGTAAGCCCCAACCCATCATCTGACGGCCTTCGGTATTGCCGTTCGCCTGGACTTTGCCGTCCTTCATCCAAATTACGTTGGCGTCGCTAGGCAAAGCTCGAACAACTGACGGGCTATGAGTAGTCAAGACAATCTGAGTATCTGTATCCTTCGACGCTGCCACCAATACCGGCACGAGCCGCTCCTGCGTGGTAGGGTGGAGGTGCGCGTCCGGTTCATCCACTAGCAACATCGCAGGCCGGAAATAAATCAGATACGCGAATATCTGAATGACCTGCAGATAGCCGATTCCTGCGAGTTCAAGGGCTTTCCAGCGCTTCTCACCCGCTAGCATATCAGCAGTTTGGAATCGTGCCGTTATCGTAGAGTCACGTTCATCGGCAAAGGATACATCAAGGGAGATTTTTCCCATCACCTGCGCGACGTAGTCTTCAAGGAGATTGAGACCGTTCTTTCCTTGTATTTCTCGACCTTTGAGAAGGAGGAGAATGTTCCGCAGAACTGTGTTGGCATCACCTGCCGCAGCAAGTCGATGTACAATCGCTTGGCTGCGTTTCTCCTCGCTCAACGGGATACCTGCAAGTCCAGGGATGTACGCGCTGAACTCTCTGCTTTGGTCACGCAGCCTAGCCACAAAGCTGTTGTTGCTAGGAATGTGTACCAGCAAACCCTCGTTACGCGCCGATTTTATCCAAAGTTCCGCCGTTACTTCGCTCGTATCGTCCATCCTGGCAGAAACCAGCATATCAAGCTGTGGAGAACCAGTCTTGTTGCCGTACTCCGCCGAATTTCCTGCATTCCTGTAATCGGGCGACGGCATGTAGGTGGCGTTCTTTTCGGATAGCGTCACACCATCCTTGGGATTGGAACGGGCATAGACGACAGGATGTCTTCCTGATTGGAACATCCAGTGCATTGCCTGGAGGATCGAACTCTTACCAGAGCCATTCGCACCGACTATAACATTGAAGTCAGACAGCTCCAGATTAGCCGATGCGATAGCTTTAAAGTTGCTGATTCCTATCGAAGATATTCGCATCTGATTCCCTCGCCCAAGCGAATCAATAGAACAGGTCTCCGGCGTATTCAATTAGAAGAGGTGGGTCAGCAGTCCATGCGAATACGAGGTTCTGACGGGACGTTGACGTTTAAATGGGGCAATGACCGCTATTGGCGCGGAGCGGCCATCCGGGCACTGTAACTTTCTTCGCAAGAGCGGAAATTATCGCCGCTCTTGCGGTGACGGTCATGATGCCGACTTCTTCTGACTGAGGGCGACGGCCAGGATGATGATGCCGCCGCGGGCGATCAACTGCTGGCTGAATTCCAGACCCATCAGAATGAGGCCGTTGTTGATAAGCCCGATCATCAAGGCCCCGACGATGGTACCGACCACGGTGCCCTTCCCACCGAACAGGCTGGTGCCACCAAGCACCGCCGCTGCGATGACCGAGAGTTCGTCACCCTCGCCAAGCTGGAAGCGGCCTGATTGCAGACGCCCTGCATACAGCATGCCTGCCAGAGCCGCCGCACAGGACGACATTACCAGAACCTTGAATTTGATATTGCGGGTATCGATACCGGAATAGCGTGCAGCGGTTTCGCCGCCGCCGGTCGCGAGCACACGGCGACCAAATCCTGTGCGCCGCAGCACCATATGGCCGATGACGCCAAGCACGAGCATCCACACTAGCAGCACGGGAATCCGACCAAGATTGCCACCTCCGAACAGCCACGAATAGCCGGGCGAAAGGATCGGAACCGCAGCGGTCGCGGAAATCCACATGGCGACGCCCTTGGCGATGCCCATCATCGCCAGCGTCGTGAGAAAGGATGGAATACCGATGCGCGTGGTCAGCCAGCCGTTGAAGGACCCGACGGCAAGGCCTGTGGCAATCCCTGCCAGCACGCCTGCAAAAGGTCCGCCGACGGCTATCGCCATGGCGACGGTTACCGTCGTCAGGCCCGCCACCGCGCCGACCGAGAGATCGATCTCGCCCGCCGACAGCACGAAGGTGATGGCTATCGCCATGACGGCGATCATCGCCGTCTGGCGCACGATGTTGAGAAGATTGTTGGCTGTCAGGAAGCCTTTGCCGTTCAGCGTCACTGCGAACACGACGAAGATGGCGATGAAGCCGATATAGATGATGTTCTGGCGCCAGTTGGCGGCGAAAGCCTTAAGCATTGATCGTCTCCTGGGCTGCGAGCGCCCGCTGTATTTCGGTCTGGAGCTTTTGCTCCGCTGCCTGCAGGCGATGCGCCGGGTCGTCCACCGCCATTGCCGGATCGTCGAAAGCCTCGCGGGGAAGGTCCGAGTGAACGCGTCCATCCGCCATGACGAGAATGCGGTCGCAAGCGGTCAGCAGTTCCGAAAGCTCCGAGGAGATCATGATGATGGCCTTGCCGGAGGCGGCAAGATCCCGCACCAGACGAATGATCTCCGACTTTGAGCCGATGTCGATTCCGGCTGTCGGTTCGTCGAGAATGAGTATGTCGGGATCTGTGGCCAGCCACTTGCCGATCACCACCTTCTGCTGGTTGCCGCCGGATAGCGTGGCCACGGCGTGGTCGCGGCTCGCCGTTTTGATCGAAAGCCGCGCAATCTGCCTGTCCGTGAGGTCGACCACGGCCTTGCGGTCGACCACACCGGCACGCGACAGCCGTTCGATGACCGAGAGCACCATGTTCGATGCCACCGAATGCGCAGGAATGATGCCCTGGGTGGCCCGCGCCTCTGGAACCAGCGCCATGCCGTTGTCGATCGCATCAACGGGCTTACGGATCGAGACCTCCCTGCCCTTGATGCTGATCGTGCCGCTTTCAGCAGGATCGATACCGGCGAGCAGCCGCGCAAGCGAAGACCGTCCAGAACCCAGAAGCCCGGCCAGGCCGAGGACTTCGCCGGCGTGGAGCGCGAAGGACACATGCTCAGGCTTGTGTGCACCGCTGAGATTGCTGACCTCCAGCAGGACCTTTCCCCTAACGGAAGCGCCGCGCACGACGTCCGAAAGTCCTTTCGAGCGCTTGCCGACGATATGCTCGATCATGGTGTCGATCGGCAGCTCGGAAAGCGGCGCGGTGACGACGTGCCGGCCGTCACGCAGAATGGTGGCGCGGTCGGCGATGCGGGCGATCTCGTCCATGCGGTGGCTGACATAGATGATTGCGACACCCTCGGCCTTAAGCTTTTGAAGGAAGACAAAGAGGCGTTCGACGTCGGAGACCGCGAGCGCCGTCGAGGGCTCGTCCAAAACGAGAACCTTCGCATCCTGCGAAATCGCCTTGGCGATCTCGGTTAACTGCTTCTGGCCAGCACCGAGATCGCCGACCAGGGCGCGGGGATCGACCGAGACCTCAAGCCGCGCAAAAAGTTCAGCGGCGCGGCGCTCCGCGTCCGCATCGTCGATCAATCCGGTGCCGGTGCGGCTTTCACGCGTCAGGAACACGTTCTGCGCCACCGTCAGCGTCGGGATAAGGCTCATTTCCTGGTAGTTCATGGCAATGCGGGCGTCACGTGATTCTTCCGGCGTGTGAGCCGTCAATGCGCGTCTGGCGACGACGATCGTGCCCTGATCAGGCCGATGAACCCCGTTCAGTATCTTCAGGATCGTGGATTTGCCAGCGCCGTTGCCGCCCAACAGGGCATGAACCTCGCCGGGCAACACCTCGAGATCGACGCCTTCAAGGGCGCGGACGCCCCCGAAGGATTTCGAAATGCCTGTCATCCGAACGGCTGCGGCGCTGTCGTTCATCCCACCTTCTCCCATACACCCGACTCACCGGAGCGGATGAAAGCATCCGCGACAAGTTCGGTCAGCAGGCCGTCTTCAAAATGGGGGCTCGGCTGCTTGCCCTTCGCGATCGCCTGGAAGAAGTCGTAGCACTCGACGATCTTCGTTTCCGAATATCCGATGCCAAGGCCGGGGATCGGCCAGAGACCGCCACCATAGGGGTGCGCCGGACCGGTATACACGGTGCGGAAGCCGCGCGCATCAGCCGGGTCGTCCGCAAACATGACCTGCAACTCGTCACGGCGTTCGTAGTTGAAGTGGATCGAGCCCTTTGTACCGTGGATTTCGAGCGTGATGAAATTGTTGCGCCCATAGGCATTGCGGGTCGCCTCAAGGCTACCGATCGCACCATTGGCAAATTTCAGCATGGATACGACTTCGTCGTCCACATCCACGTCGCCACGTTCAGCGTCGGCCGCTTTTTCCGCCGCACCAAGTTTGTCGATACCGCCCTGTTGAAGCGGACGGGTCTTGTTGTAAGTCGTGGTCAGCGCGATGACCTCCGCAATCGGCCCTACCAGATAGTGCGCGAGATCGACCACATGGGTGCCGATATCGCCGACCGCGCCCGAGCCTGCGATCTTCTTCTGGAAGCGCCAGGAAAGCGGTGAATCCGGATCCGCCGACCAGTCCTGCAGATAGGTGCCACGGAAATTGAGGATGCGACCGATCCGACCCTCATCGATGTACTTCTTCGCCAGAGCAACGGCTGGGGTGCGACGGTAGTTGAAGGCCACCATGTTGATCACGCCGGCTTGTTTGACCGCTTCGGCCATGGCGCGGGCTTCTTCCACGGTGCGAGCCAACGGCTTCTCGCAGATGATATGCTTGCCGGCCTTTGCCGCCTCTATGGCGATCTCAGCGTGGACATTGTTCGGCGTGCAGATATCGACAACGTCAACATCCGGCCGGTTGACCGTGGCGCGCCAATCCGAGGAAGCTTCCTCGAAACCGAAGCGTTGGCGGGCTTCCTCGGCCATGCCGTCCGTCACATCCACTACCACCTTGCGGTGCGGGATCGCCGGAGCCGGCCAAAAGAACATCGGCATAGCGGCATAGGCCATGGCATGCGCCTTGCCCATGAAGCCGCCGCCAATCATGGCGACGTTCATCACTTTCGTCATCGAGGTATCTCCTAATTTGGTGCAGCCACACGCTGCTCAACATGCCGGCAGGATCAGCGATCGCCTTACCGGGGCTCTCCTGGCGCGGCGCGGTTTTTCCGCACCGCGCGCTATAAGCGATTTAGTTGCCGAGGCTGGACTTGACGTTGGCGGTCGCTTCGGTCGAATAGACCGTCTTCCACGCATCTAGGAGGCTGTCGCGGGTGACAGGCAGAGCCGGCAGGGCGACAAAGGCTGGGGCCGTCTTGCCCAGAAGGGCATAGCCGGCAAGTTTGGCTTCCACGACGCCCGCATCATAGGGACGTTGGGCGCCGAGGCCCTTGACGAAACCGTTCTGCGCCATCGAGATCGCCACGTTTTCGCCGAGGTCGATCGTGGTGATGATCAGGTCATCCCGTCCGGCATTTCGCGCTGCGGCGATGACGCCTTCGGCGGGCACGTCCCAGACCGCCCAGATGCCCTTGACGTTCGGGTTGGACGTCAGAATTGCGCCGGCGGCCTTTTCTGCGTCACCGGAGAAATCCGGGCCGCCGATGCCCTGCTCGGCTACGACTTTGATATCGGGATAGTCCGACGCGATGGTTTTCTTGAAGGCGTCATAGCGCTGCTTGGTAACGAAGAAATCCGCAGCGTGGAACACCAGGCCGATATCGCCCTTTCCACCGAGTGCCTTTGCCATCAGATGGGCGGAGGCAACGCCATTACCGTAATTGTCGGCGGAGACGACGGAGACATAATCCTTGCCAGCCTTGAAGCCGGCAGGCACATTATCCATGAACACAAGCTTTGTGCCAGCATCCGCTGCGGCCTTGTAGGCCGAGGCCGTCGAAGTCGGATCAGTTGGGATGGAAACGATGATATTCGGCTTCTGCGCCATGATGGTTTCGAGGTCGGCCACCTGCTTCTCGGGCTTGAAGCCGGCATCGGTCACCGCAATGACCTTTATGCCCATAGCCGCGAACTGCGTCTGCAAGCCGTTGATCTGGGCGCGAGACCAGTCGTTGCCGCCATAATGCATGACGATGGCAGCCGTGGCGCCCATCGCCTTGATCTTGGCGAGTTCCTCTGCAGTCAGCGAGACGCCGGAGGCAGGTGACGGGTCTTCACCCGACGGCCCCTTCGACAGGACCGACTCCTGCAGCTTGGCAAGCGCGGCATCGGGATCGGCAGCGAATGTAGGCGCAGCAACGGACAGCACTGCCGCGATGGCCGCGGAGCACAAAAGAATGCGTCTGGTAATCATGGTTTCCTCCCGTGGATGGGGCATAGCCCCGGTGGCCTTCAATCCTTCTTGAGATCGGCCGATTTCAGATAAGTCATACTGGCACGAGCGCCCTCCAGCGGATCGGTCCAGGCATCGAGTTCCGCGCAGATCCAGCCGGCAAAGCCGATCTCGCGCAAGGCGGCAATAATGCCGTCGGTCGGCACGTCACCACGATCAAGAGGCGTGAAGGCAAACGGCTCGCGCTGCAGGCCCTTCAGGTGGACATAGGAAATACGGGACGCGTGATCGCGTATAAGCTGCGCAGGATCGCCGCCTGCTGCTGCGAGATGCGCCGTGTCCGGGCAGAAATCGATACCCGTCAGGCCGAAGATCTTTGCGACCTCCTCCGGTCCCTCCACGATTGTGGAGAGGTGGGGATGATAATGGCCGCGCAAACCGTGTGCGTTCGCAATTTCCCCTACCCGATCAAGCGCTGCCGCGAGCTTGTGAAAATCCGCCTCCCGCGTTCCGTCGAAACGCTTTGCGCCGCCGCCGACAACGAGATGCGGAGCACCGAGTTCGGCGGCCCGTTCCGCGGCGCGCGTCACGCGGGCCAACTCCTCCGGAAGGATATCGTCGAAGATGAAGTTTCCGCCAGCATATGCGGCGACAATGCTCAAACCATTGTCGGACAACAGGGCACGCATATCCGCCGTGGAGAAATCGAGCAGGTTGCCATCGAAAAGCTCCACGCCTTCATATCCTGCCGCTGCAATATCGGCGAAGGCACGCCTCATGTCACCGAAGGTCCGGTAAGAGAGCTGTGTAATCGAGGTGACGCCAACGGCACTTCCGCCGAGCTCCCCCCAGCAATTGGCATGATAAGCCAGCTTGCAACGCTCCATGGTCATCTCCTCCTCAAGACATTTCCACCTTATATCGGCTTGATTGCGCCTTTAAACCACTCACGTCAACATTTAAAATGCATTTATCGGCATACTTATGCTGTTTTAATACAAAAGTTTGTTGTTGCACGTCTCAAGGTGAGGATTTATCAAGGCTTATCCGCTTGGTTCGGGTGAAAGGAATAGATATGCCTGCTACGGCGAAGATGGACGCCGATATGCACCCGCGACGAAAGGGGCGCCCGCGCACGGCGGAAACGGCTGCGCCCAGCCTTGTGGAAATTCTCAACCTGGTGCGCACGGAAAAGGCTACGACCCGTCAGGAACTGGAGCGTGAAAGCGAACTCGGCCGCGCCGTGGTGGCAGATCGCCTGGGGACGCTCGCCGAACTCCGGCTCGTTGATGAGAGCGAGCTTGGGACGGCTACAGGCGGTCGGGCGCCGCGGCTTGTGCAGTTTTCCGCAAATCGCGGCAGCATCCTCGTCGCCACCCTTGACCAGACTGCACTTGGCGTCGGCCTTGCCGATCTCGGCGGCCATCTGAGGATGGAACATCACGAGGCAGCGGACCTGACGCAACCTGTCTCTACGCTGCTCGACCGGCTCACCATGCTGTTTCGCTGGATCCTCGATATGCAGCCGGACGCCGGCGAGCTATGGGGCATTTCCATCTCGGTGCCTGGCGTCGTGACCGACGCTGGCGAAAGCTTTTTTCAGAATGGCACGCCCCCGGTGCTGCCGGGATGGGAGAGCTTTCCGCTGGTCGAGAAACTGGTCGAGGGATTCGACGTTCCCGTCTGGCTGCGGTCCAGCGTCGAGACCATGACCATGGGTGAATTTCACTCCGGCGCTGGCGTCGGCCACCGGGCGATGCTGTTCGTCAAGATCGGTAAACGTATCGGCGCCGGGCTGGTCAGCGACGGTGCGCTGTTCCGGGGCGCACAAGGCGCGGTCGGCTTGATCGGCTCCGTGCCGGTGAGTTCGGGTGATAGGCACGGTACCCTAGAGACCATGGCCGGCTCGGAGGCGATAATTCGTGACGGCCGGATACAGGCGGAGAAGGGCTTGAGCCCGATCCTCGCCGAGCATGCCCGGCGCGGCGCCGAGATCACGGCGGTCGAAGTGGCGCAGGCGGCGCATATGGGCGACGCGGCGGCCATCGATATCCTCTCGCAAAGCGGGCGTATGATCGGCCAGGTCGTGGCGACGCTTGCAAACATGCTGAACCCGGAACTGATCGTGCTCTCCGGGTCGATCGCTCAGAGCAACGATATACTGCTGGCAGCCGCTCGCGAGGCCATCTATGGCGCATCCCACCCGCTGGTCAGTCGCGACCTACAGATCATCCGCTCACAGATGGGCAGTTCCTCCGGCCTCGTCGGGGCTGCTATCGTGGCGACGGAAAGCCTGTTCTCGCCAGCCGTACTCCGCGACTGGATTATGGCAGGGCGCCCGCAGGCGCATCCACAATTCGAGGCCGTTCGCGGCCGATTAGAGGCGCAGACCGCAGCCGTTGCAGCGGTCATGCCGCCGCCCAAAACTTGAGGCGTGTCGATGGTGATTGAAGGACTTGGTCCCCATGGCGAACGCGCATACGCACCAGAGCGGGTCTTGCTTCTTCCTGAGGACAAGGCACGGGCACGGGCTGCGGGCTTACGCATTGCCATCGTCCTGCATACGCTGGCGAGCGACTGGGCCAAGCAGCAACTGGCCGGTATCGTCGGAACGCTCGGCGACTGCGGTGTGGCAGTTATCGATGTCGTCGACTGCGGTTTCACGCCCGAGGTGCAGATCGAGGCGCTGGACCGTCTGATCCGCGAAGCACCGGACGCCATAATTTCGCTCCCGGTCGCCAATGCCAAGGTCGCCGCCGCCCATGCACGCGTTTCCGCCGCCGGAATCAAGCTCGTGCTGCTTGATAATGTCCCGACTGGTCTACTGCCGGGCAAGGATTACGTATCGCTGATTTCAGCAGATAACTTCGGTCTCGGCAAGATGGCGGCAGAAGGCCTCGCGCCCTATCTCGGCGAGGAAGCCGAGGTCGGTGTGCTCGGATACGAATCGGATTTCTTCGCGACCAACGAGCGCGAGATCGCCTTTGTGAAATGGATGCGTATCAACCGACCGCGCCACCACCTGCATGTCGCCCGATTCCCTTCCCTCACGGAGGCGGGCGCGACGGCTTCGGCGTTAGCAAAAAAGCTTCCGGACCTAAAAGGGCTGTTCGTGGTCTGGGATACGCCGGCCATCGCGGCGGCCGCGGCTCTCGTCTCCGCTGGCCTGTCTGTTCCAATCGCCACAGTCGACCTCGGCAAGGAGGCGGCCATCAGCCTCTCGGGCGGCGGGCCAATTGTAACAATTGCCGCCCAGCAGCCATTCCGGCAGGGGCAGACGGCCGCCTCGACAACGGTAACCGCCCTCCTCAGTCGCCTTACGCCAGCCTGGGTAGCCCTACCCGGCGTTGCGGTAACTGCCACAAATGTGGTGGAATCGTTCCAGACGATCTGGCGGTCTCCGGCGCCTCGAGAAGTCTTGAGGCAGCAGAAGCTTCTCCGCTGAGTTTGGCTCATCTGACGATTTTGTTGTGAGGAGATCCTTCGTCGGTCCAAAATTTGGACTGATGAGACCAGAACTCGGATTGGTCTCATGCGATGGGCTCCGTGCCGCCACACGCACAACTTCGGTGTGCTGCGTGATATCCCACCCTTTTGCGCGTAAAGTTCAGCGCATCGATCCGGAAATAATTGCCGCTTTAGCGCCCTGTTGACTGAGGCCCAAAGCCAGGGCACAAAGGTGGCATCCACGGTCGCTCGCGATTGGACAACAGAGGGAATTTCAAGGCTCACCCACTAAGCTATTGAAATCATGTGAGGATCCAAGGTCCCCAGGCAGGCGGCCTTTGACCGATTTCTCGATCTAAATTGGCGACTATCTCCTCTTTAGAAACTGGTGTCTATTCAGTAAGTTCGGCGATCCCGGCCGCAGTTCCTTGGTCCATCCGTCGCGTTCAGAGGCGGCTAGGAAAATTGGCTGGGGACCCGCGAGCGATGACTGAAAAATAAATGTGATCTGACCGCCCGGTTCGGCATTGCCGATTAGATAGCGAACGGTCCAACTTCAGCTCAAATTAGTCATTGGCGGCTAGCGCAACTGCGCTAATTCCCACTCATACGCCTCGGCCATCATTGCTGATAACGCAACTAATTAATTACTGTTATTGCAATTTCATAAAGCCACTGACCTCGCTAGCTTCTCTGCACACAAGAACGAACCTGACGCCAGCGATGGAGAGCTTCGTTACGAAACCATGAAACTGCATGACGCAAAGTGCGATCTGCATGTTGGGGATCATCCGGGCCCTTAGTATTTGTATCGTCGCGGCAACACGCACCGGTCGCCGCTCGTCCCTTCCCGTTGCCCTAACCCTTACAACCTCAACATCAGACAAATCTGAATGGCGGTGTCCAAGACCGTTCGCCTTTTAACGCTGTATCTAATCATCATCCAAGTCAACAAGGAGATAGAAATGTCTAAGCTTGAAGTCCTTACCCCCGCCAACAGCCAGCTCATTTTCATTGACCAGCAGCCGCAGATGGCGTTCGGCGTGCAGTCGATTGACCGTCAGGTCCTGAAAAATAACGTCGTTGGCCTCGCCAAGGCCGGGAAAATCTTCGATATTCCGACCACCATCACGACGGTCGAAACGCTGTCCTTCTCTGGACACACATTCCCGGAGCTATTGGCTGCGGTCCCAGAGAACGACATCCTCGAGCGCACGTCGATGAACTCCTGGGATGACCAGAATGTCCGCGATGCGTTGGATCGTAACGCTGCACAGGGTCGCAAGAAGATCGTTGTTTCCGGCCTCTGGACGGAGGTCTGCAACACTACTTTTGCGCTTTCGGCACTGAACGATCGGCCGGACTATGAGATCTACATGGTCGCGGATGCCTCCGGCGGCACCTCCGCCGACGCCCACAAATACGCCATGGACCGTATGGTGCAGGCTGGCGTCATCCCCGTCACATGGCAGCAGGTTCTTTTGGAATGGCAGCGCGATTGGGCACGTAAGGAAACCTATGACGCCGTCACCACCCTGGTGAAAGAGCATTCCGGCGCGTACGGGATGGGAGTGGATTACGCCTACACCATGGTTCACGGTGCGAACGAGCGCGTTGCTCACGGCAAGCGCATTGGCCCTAACCCCGCAAAGTAAAACCTGAATGGTCGCTCCTCATATGAAGATATGTTGAGCGACCGACCTTCAACGCGAGGAGTGATTTCCATGAAGCTTTATCTCATGTCTCTCGGCGCAGGCCTTCTGGTCGGCATCATCTACAGCCTGTTGCAGGTTCGCTCGCCTGCCCCGCCAATCATCGCTCTGGTCGGTCTGCTGGGCATTCTATTGGGTGAGCAGGTGGTGCCATTTGCAAAGGTTCTCTGGGCAAAAGAGCCTGCTGCCGTTTCCTGGCTCAATCACATCAAACCACACATGTTCGGCCATCTGCCTGAGAGCCGGGCAAAGAGCGTAGCCCAATCGCCGTCTCAAGACGCATAAACTGAACGCAATGCAGGGAGAGAGAACTTCACGGTTATCTCATCCCCTTGAACCCCTTGTTTTGGAGCGCCATCATGTTTGCCGATCTCATTCTCCGCAATGGCCGCGTCACTACTCTCGACCGTGCCAAGCCCGCAGCCACTGCAGTCGCCGTTAAAGATGGCCTTTTTCTTCAGGTAGGGAGTGATTCCGAGATCACAGCCCTAGCCGGGCCAGAGACGACAGTGATCGATCTCAAGGGCAAACGTGTTCTGCCGGGCCTGATCGACAATCACACGCACGTTGTTCGTGGCGGACTGAACTACAACATGGAACTGCGCTGGGATGGCATTCGGTCACTTGTGGACGCTATGGACATGCTCAAACGCCAGGTGGCGATCACACCGGCACCGCAATGGGTGCGTGTCGTCGGCGGCTTTACGGAACATCAGTTCGCCGAGAAACGCCTGCCGACGATCGAGAAAATCAATGCGGTTGCGCCCGATACGCCCGTCTTCCTGTTGCATCTTTATGATAGGGCGCTTTTGAACGGCGCCGCCCTTCGTGCCGTCGGGTACACCCGTGACACACCCAACCCGCCCGGCGGCGAGATCACCCGCGATGCCAGTGGCAACCCGACCGGCATGCTGCTTGCCAAGCCGAACGCTGGCATACTCTACTCAACGCTTGCCAAGGGCCCGAAGCTGCCTTTCGACTACCAGGTCAATTCCACCCGCCACTTCATGCGAGAGTTGAATCGTCTCGGCATCACCGGCGTCATCGATGCGGGCGGCGGCAATCAGAATTATCCTGATGACTATGAGGTCATCCAGAAGCTGTCCGACGAGAACCAGCTCACCGTTCGCTTGGCCTATAACCTCTTCACTCAAAAGCCGAAGCAGGAAAAGGAAGACTTTCTCAACTGGACGTCCTCGGTCAAATACAAGCAGGGCAACGACTACTTCCGCCATAATGGCGCTGGCGAGATGCTGGTCTTTTCTGCCGCCGACTTCGAGGACTTCCGCCAGCCGCGCCCGGAAATGGCCCCGGAGATGGAAGGCGAGCTCGAGGACGTCGTGCGGATTCTTGCTGAGAACCGCTGGCCCTGGCGGATGCACGCCACCTATGACGAAACGATCTCTCGGTCTCTCGACGTGTTCGAGAAGGTCAACAAGGATATCCCGCTGGAGGGCCTCAACTGGTTCTTCGACCACGCCGAGACAATCTCCGACCGATCGATCGACCGGATCGCAGCCCTTGGCGGCGGCATCGCCACCCAGCACCGCATGGCCTATCAAGGCGAGTACTTCGTCGAGCGGTACGGCCATGGAGTGGCTGAAGCTACGCCGCCCATCAGGAAGATGCTGGACAAAGGCGTCAACGTCTCGGCGGGCACCGATGCCACCCGCGTCGCCTCATACAATCCATGGGTATCGCTTGCCTGGATGGTGACGGGAAAGACCGTCGGCGGCATGCAGCTCTATCCGCGCGCCAACTGCCTTGACCGAGAGACCGCGCTTCGCATGTGGACGGAGAAGGTAACCTGGTTCTCAAACGAGGAAGGTAAGAAAGGCCGCATCGAGAAGGGCCAGTTTGCTGACCTCATCGTGCCTGACAAGGACTACTTCGCTTGCGCCGAGGACGACATCTCGTTCCTGACGTCGGAACTGACCATGGTAGGCGGCAAGATTGTATATGGTGCTGGCGATTTCAAGGCATTCGACGAAAACACTCTACCGCCCGCCATGCCGGACTGGTCTCCAGTGCGTAAATTTGGTGGCTACGCGGCCTGGGGCGAGCCTGAGGGTGCCGGGGCACGGTCCCTGCGCCGCACTGCGATCACCTCTTGCGGCTGCGCGAATGATTGCAATGTCCATGGACATGACCATGCCGGTGCCTGGACCTCGAAGCTCCCGATCAAAGACCTCCAGGGCTTCTTCGGTGCGCTTGGTTGCTCATGCTGGGCCGTCTGATTTTTCTTGGCCAATGAAAACCTGAGTGGCAGTCGGTGGCTGCCACTAATGCGGGGCAAGACCGCCCTATTATTTCACCCAGCGCAACGAATTCGTAAATATCGCTGCAAATGTTGTTTGTCAGCAGCGGCCGCACACTTTCTCCATCACAACAATATTAGCTCTCAAGATCAGAGGAACTGCCATGTCTTCCCTGTCTCTCTCCAGGCTCCGCAGCGGTGTTTTGCAAAGCGCGTCCGAGCCTGCTGTTAAAACCCTTGCTTTGCTGGCCCTCTGTGCAGCGTATATCCAAGGTCCACTGTCCAAGATCGCCGACTTTCCGGGCGCCATTGCCGAGATGCAGCATTTTGGCCTTACGCCACCTTCTGCACTTGCGGTGCTGGTTATCGGCTTCGAGCTCACAGCCTCCGCCATGGTTGTTGCAGGTGTTTTCCGTTGGCTGGCCGCACTCGCTCTAGCAGGCTTCACATTGATCGCCACGCTGATTGCCCTGCGGTTTTGGGAAATGGTTCCCGGAATGGACCGCATGATGGCAACCAACGCCTTCTTCGAACATCTGGGACTGGCCGGTGCATTCATGCTCGTTGCCATCTCTGATCTGACCAAAGGAGCCAAGTCATGAGCGCTACCAAATCTCCAAGCGGGACTTTCGCGCCGCTTTACCAGCCGGTCTTTGCGGTGCTCTGGGCCGCAACCGTGCTGGGCAATACCGGCAGCTTCATGCGAGATGTCGCCAGTTCCTGGTTGATGACCGACCTCTCCGCGTCGCCGGCGGCAGTGGCCATGGTGCAGGCTGCCGGAACGCTCCCGATCTTCCTGCTCGCCATTCCTGCTGGCGTGCTGACGGATATTCTGGATCGACGCAAATTTCTGATCGCTGTGCAGGTCCTGCTTGCGTCCGTCAGTATCACCTTGATGGTGCTTGCACAGACAGGCTTGCTTTCGGTAAGCGCACTGATCGGCCTTACCTTCATGGGCGGTATCGGGGCAGCGCTGATGGGGCCAACCTGGCAGGCCATCGTCCCTGAACTGGTCAAGCGCGAAGACGTAAAGAGTGCGGTGGCACTCAATTCGCTTGGCATCAATATCGCCCGCTCCATCGGTCCAGCGGCTGGCGGCCTGTTGCTGGCGGCATTTGGCGCGAGCGTCACCTATGGTGCAGACGTTGCAAGTTACATCGTCGTCATTGCTGCGCTTATCTGGTGGCCGCGCGCCAAGAATGCTGATGAGGCCTTGGCGGAAGGGTTTCTCGGCGCGTTTAGGGCGGGTCTTCGCTATACCCGCGCCAGCCGTCCGCTGCATGTGGTGCTATTGCGCGCCGCCATCTTCTTTGCATTTGCCAGCGCGGTTTGGGCACTTCTCCCGCTTGTTGCCCGGCAACTGCTGGGTGGAGACGCTGGCTTCTATGGCATTTTGCTCGGCTCAGTCGGCGCGGGCGCTATTGCAGGCGCGCTTATCATGCCAAGACTTCGGAACAACTTCGATGCTGATGCGCTGCTTCTGGGCTCTGCCATCGTGACAGCACTTGTCATGGCTGCTCTTTCACTCGCGCCTCCAAAGTGGGTCGCGATTCTCGTTCTCCTCTTTCTAGGTGGAGCATGGATTACCGCGCTTACGACCCTGAATGGTGCCGCACAGGCAATTCTGCCGAACTGGGTGCGAGGCAGAGGACTTGCCGTTTACCTCACGGTATTCAACGGCGCGATGACTGCGGGAAGCCTGGGTTGGGGAGCGATAGGCGAGGCTGTAGGCGTGCCCGGCACGCTGTTGATCGGGGCGGTTGGCCTGATCGTGGCTGGGTTCGTGATGCATCGCGTCAAGCTGCCCGCCGGTGATATCGACATGGTCCCTTCAAACCATTGGCCGGAGCCGCTGGTTGCAGAGCCTGTCGCCCATGATCGAGGCCCCGTACTGATCCTGATCGAGTACACGGTCGAGAATCATCACCGCACGGCCTTCCTCCATGCCATCGACAAGCTCTCCGAGGAGCGCCGCCGCGACGGGGCTTATGGGTGGGGTGTGACGGAAGATTCTGCCGATCCGCAAAAGATCGTAGAGTGGTTCATGGTCGAATCATGGGCCGAACATTTGCGCCAGCACAAGAGGGTCTCCAATGCCGATGCGGATTTGCAGGGCAAGGTTCTGGCCCATCATTCAGGTCCGGAAAAACCGGTGGTGCGGCATTTCCTGACGATCAAGCGCCCCGGCATGGCCTGAATTCACGCACTACCAGGCCATGTCATTTGCCCCGCGCTTCCAAGCGCGGGGTTTTTCCTGTTTCTGGTGGGTTTCGCCCCTATCTCATCGTCGCTGATCATCGCAACAATCCCAGTCAAATCGCACCATTTACGACAATTCTCCCGGCGCAGCTTCTACGGCATGATCTCTTCATCAGACGAACACGCCTCGCCTGATGAGATTGAAGACAACTCAAAAGGCCGAGACGATGACCTCTGAATTTCTCCCTATGACTCGCCGCAGCGTTCTCACCACGACAGCGGCGATGGCGGCTGCAAGCACGCTTTTTCCAGCATTTTTCTCTGCAGCCACGGCTGCTTCCACCACCGACCCAACCGAAGGAAACATGACGATGGCATATGTAACCACCAAGGACGGCACCGAAATCTTCTACAAGGACTGGGGTCCGAAGGACGCTCAGCCCATCGTTTTTCATCACGGCTGGCCACTGTCTTCCGATGACTGGGATGCGCAGATGCTGTTCTTCGTCTCCAAGGGCTATCGCGTCGTAGCGCATGATCGTCGCGGTCACGGTCGCTCGGCTCAGGTTTCCGATGGCCACGATATGGATCATTACGCTTCCGACGCCTTTGCCGTCGTCGAAGCGCTGGACCTGAAGAATGCCGTCCACATCGGCCACTCCACCGGTGGCGGCGAAGTTGCCCGCTACGTGGCAAAGCATGGCGAACCTGCCGGTCGCGTTGCCAAGGCGGTTCTCGTTTCCGCCGTTCCGCCGATCATGGTCAAGACGGATGCCAACCCTGAAGGTCTGCCGATGGAAGTTTTCGACGGCTTCCGCTCCGCTCTCGCCGCCAACCGCGCGCAGTTCTTCCGCGATGTTCCGGCAGGCCCGTTCTACGGCTTCAACCGCGATGGCGCGACCGTGCATGAAGGCGTGATCCAGAACTGGTGGCGTCAGGGCATGATGGGCGGCGCTAAGGCCCATTACGATGGCATTAAGGCCTTCTCGGAAACCGACCAGACGGAAGACCTGAAGAACATCAGCGTCCCGACGCTCGTCCTGCACGGCGAAGACGACCAGATCGTGCCAATCGCGGATTCGGCTCACAAATCGGTCAAGTTGTTGAAGCACGGCACGTTGAAGACTTATCCGGGCTTCTCTCACGGTATGCTGACCGTCAATGCCGATGTGTTGAATGCCGATCTGCTGGCCTTCATCAAGGGCTGACGTCCCAAAAACACCAGTCGAGGCCGCAACCTTCTAGTTGCGGCCTTCGGACTTGCCATCAAGCCGACTGCCCCAGAAGGACGCACCTTGCGTTTGCGCCAACTCTTGTGCAGCCTCGAGCGCTTTCGAAGTCTCCCTCCCGGAAAGCGCAAGAAGTCGCATCATCTCTGGCGCGCACCAGCTTTCCTGCTCTCCAGTCAGCCGATTATGCAGCCAGTCGTTCGGGACACGGGCACCGAGGGTGGCGAACATTTCCATTTGCATGGCAGTCGCATCGATGGGCAGCATCTGTTTCTTGCCAAGCCCGGCATCAAAGCCGACGGCCCAGATTTCCCAATGCCTCATGCCCTTTCTTGCCGTCGTTTCGGCAAGCATTGCATTCCACTCGGCGGCAAGATCCGGCTTTCCGGCCCAGATTGCGACGGGAATGCAACCAATGGCGAGACCATAGCAGGTGGTCAGATCATGGCAAAGGTCTTTCACATGGGCTGCGCAATCCAGCGCTGTCTGCACGGCCACATCATAAGCACCTTGTAGCCAGAGGATACGCATCAGAAGAGAGAGTACCGCAGTCTTTCCATCCACCTGCGCATGGTTGGTGTGATTAGTTCTATCCGGCGTCTGATCCCCCGCAATGACCTGATGCAGCATTTTCAGTGCTTCTGCCTGATGACCCATGAAGTGATGGGAAAGTGCCAGCATGTGATCGGCTGTGAGAATATGGGCTACCTCGCCTGTCTCATAAGCGGGGACCTTGAAATTCTCTGCCAAGCTGAGGCTTCGCGCATAATCACCTGTCAGAATGGCTTGCGCCCACAGTCCCCATGCTGCACGCAAAACGCCGGGTTCGTCCTCACATGCTCTGGCGACCTCCATGGCTCGTAGGAAGGCTTCCTTCATCTCTTCGCCGGGACCCTCGATGTGCCACAGTGCATGACCATAGGCCGCCATCACCTCCGCTTCCGCATGCGTTCCCGCAATATCTGTACCTTCAACAGCGCGGATCGCACGGCGTAGAAGCGAAAGATATTCGTCCGGCAAGGAGAGATGGAACCAGAGCGCCGCTGAAGCTGAAGCCAGTTCGACACCCAACCGAGCATCGCCTCCATTTGCGAAGCACCAGTCCAGCGCAGCACGCAGGTCATCTACACGCCAGCCATGCTGCGCAAGGCTCTGCCTTGGATCGTTACCGTCCCAGGCTACCCGGTCGGCGGTAAAAAGAGCCAGCGTGTGTACTGCGTGCGCGTGCCGTACCCGGCTTTCCTCGCCGCTCTCAATCAGCCTCTCTTCCGCGTAAAAACGCGTGGTGTCCAGAAGCCGATAGAGGCTTGAGCGACCATTTCGGTCCATGGTCACCAATGATTTAGAAACAAGCCCCGTCAATGTCTCCATAGCTTCTGCTTCAGGCAGGCCGCTGACCGGAATCACTGCATCCAACTGGAAATAGGTTCGGAAAACCGAGAGACTGCGAAAGACGGAGCGCTCTCTGTCGGATAGGAAATCATGGCTCCATTCCAGCGTTGCCCTTAGCGTCTTTTGACGGGGCAGAGCCGTCCGGCGTCCCTTGGTCAATAAGGAAAACCGGTCATCAAGGCGCGCGGCGATATCGCTGGCATCTAGTGAGTCCATGCGGGCAGCAGCCATCTCGATCGCCAACGGAATGCCGTCGAGTTGCCGGCAGATGCGTTTCACGGCACTGACATCCGCGTCCAAGAGTTCGAATTCATGATAGCTGGCCTTCGCCCTTTCGCAGAATAATTGGACAGCAGAATAGCGGATGGCGTCTTGCGCAGTCTTAACATCCTCCACCGGCGCCTCAAGGGAAGGAAGGCGAAAGACCCATTCCGCTTCGGCTCTTAGGGGTTCGCGGCTTGTCACCAAAAGCACGAGGTCCGGCGCACCTTGCAGGATTGTTTCAGTCAAGGCTGCGACGGCCTCGACCAGATGCTCGCAATTGTCGAACAGCAAAAGCGCCTTCTCGGAGCGTAGGCAATTCAAGATAGCTTGCTCCACTCCCGTAACAGAGGCCGCAAGTCCCAGTTGGGTCGCAAGCGCCGTCGTCACGAGCGCCGGGTCGGAAAGCGGCGCAAGATCGATAAAGTAAGCAGACGTGCGGTGTCGCGCGGCGTAGTCTTGAGCCACTGCAATTGCAACGGTGGTCTTCCCAATGCCTCCGGGTCCGACAATGGTTAGAAAGCGCCGCTCATCGAGAAGCTTCACCAGCCCTGAAGTGATCTCTTCGCGCCCAATGACCCGTCCAAGATTTTTAGGAAGATGAACCTCCGGCTGAGGCGGATTGTCAGAAGACGCAGAAGCCTCAGAGGAGGCAATTTGCCGAATTTTACCTATGAAGCGATAGCCGCGCCCCGCTTCGTTCAGGATGAACCGGTTGGTATCGGGTTTCTCGCCGAGCGCCTTGCGGAGGCCAGAAAGATGCACCCGCAGTGCATTCTCATCTACCGTCGTATCGGGCCAAACCTTGGCCATCAGTTCGGCACGCGTTACCAACTCGCCTTCTCGCTCCACTAAAGCAAAGAGGATATCAAGCGCCCGGGATCCGATGCGCACGGGTTGTCCATTCTCGCTTAGCGTGCGCTCACGCAACGAAAGCACAAAATTGTCAAACGAGATGACGTCGGGCGGAAGGAGGTTCATTAGGCAGAAATCTCTTAAACCGATGGTCGAGGCCGACACATCTTAATACCGTTTAATAGCGCTTAATTACCGTCTTTCGCTTTGGTTCGCTAGCTTGGACCTGCAAACAACCAAACCGAAAAGCGAGAAGATCAAATGTCTATTCACGTTTCAGACCTCGGTATGTCGCCCGTCGTTGCCGTTCGCATCGAAGCTAGCTCCCAGTCCGTTTACCCCGATCTCGCAGTCTTGCTCGAACAAGCCGAGCGGTCTGCCCTGGGGAGCAACAACCCAGCGTTCGAGTATATCAGCCGTGCCCGCGCCCTTTTATCGGCTCCAGCTTGCACCGCTGGCGGTTTGGCACCATGGCAGATCAAGCGAATCGAACGCTACATTGCAAAAGAGCTGGCTACTGGGATCACACTGATTGATCTTGCTGACGAAGTGCGCCTGTCGCCAAGCTACTTTTGCAAGGCATTCAAGAAAAGCTTTGGCACATCGCCTCTTGCACATGTGCAGATTAAACGGATTGAGCGCGCGAAGGATCTGATGCTGACGTCGAACGCGTCTTTGGCTGACATCGCGTTCGACTGCGGCTTGTGTGATCAGGCACATTTTTCACGCATCTTCCGTAAGACTACTGGGATGTCGCCCAGTCAGTGGCGTAAATCTTTCACCACAGACAAGGGTTGATTTGAACTATGACCCTACAATCCGGACCATCGCCCCTTAATCTTGTAAGAGGGACAGAAAGCTTTCCCCTCGACGCTGATGCTCAGAGGTTCGTGGAAAGTATCAGCCAGTTACCCAGCGACCTCAAGTCTTTTCGCTCGGACCTAGTGGGGCTGCAAATGCCAGACCTATATGAAGCAGACGTTGATACGACCTTCATTCAGCCTGCATCGGAAAATGCAACACAAAATCCCTTCCGCCTCGTTCGGCCAAGAACGGAAGAGACGCTGCCACTTTTGCTCTACTTTCATGGTGGAGGATGGTCGCCACGCAAACCACATTCTCATGACCGATGGCTTAGACAACTCGCCGTAGAGGCGCGCATGGCTGTAGCCAGCTTGGACGACGCTCTTCCAGAAGACGGTGGGATGCAGATCAGGATCGAGCGCGCTGAGGCCGTGATACGAGAGTTGAAATATCATGCAGGTGATTTGCGTATTGACCCAACACGAAATGCGTTCGCCGGAGATAGCATGGGCGCACATTTTGCGGTCTTGGCGTGCCTCCAAGTCTATGGCAAACGCATTTCCCAGCCGGCAGCTTTAATACTGATCTGCCCGTTGATCATAGGCGCCCGCGACAGCTTGTCACGAGACAGGTTTGGTTCGGGGCCTTGGCTCACCATGGACGTTGTGCGCGCGATGCTCGCTCATCCGAGTCTGACAACCAAAGAGACGTCTTCGGCTCCGATGCCTTTCACGGAGAAACGACATCTGGATAGAGCTCCCACGACTGTCATCATTACGGCAGAATACGATCCGCTTTGCGACGAAGGTGAAGACGCTGCGCGTGCCTTGATGAAGGCTGGTGTCAGCGTAACTGCGACACGATATCTAGGTGCAGTTCATAATTTTCCCGTACTCGATCAGTTAGCTGATAGCGCGCCTTCCAGCGCAGCATTACAGCAGATCGTGGGAACTCTCCGCGCAACTACAGCGAAGAGGGATATCCCGTAAAAGAGATGCCGGATGCACAAATCACTGCCCCATTTTGAACGGAGTAAGCCTCAATGTAACCCGCCTTTGATCGCCATTTTTGTTGCTGAGGCGGAAATTATTTCCGCCTGACGGTTTTGATTGACTGATGCCCAAAGCCAGGGCACAAAAGTGGCATCCATGGTCGCTCGCGGCAGGAAAACAGAGGGAATTTTAAGGCCATTCTGCTAAGCCATTGAAATCATGTGAGAATCCAGGTTCTCCAGGCAGGCAATTTTTCGTCTGTTTTCGGCCGACAATCAGCGACTGTTTCTTACAGAAAAAAGCGGCGTCTTCTCAACAACTTGAGCAATTCTGGCTGCTGTTCTTCAGTTCATACATCGTGCTTAGACGGGTCTCGCAAAATCGGCTGGGGACCGCAAGCAATGTTCTTTACGGGGCCGGGAAGTGTCTGTCGACTTTCCTGTACAGTTTTACGTGTAACGGTCAAGTTTTGGTTCAACGCGGGCTTGACTCGGATTCGGATTGAGACGTCCCAGGAGCCAATCTTGATTGGTGCAAGGTTGACTTCCTAAATGCATCTATTAATCTGGATATATGGAAAAAACATATGCGATATCGGCCCTCGCGGCCTTGGCTCAGACTACGCGGCTTGAGACGTTCCGCCTGCTCGTGCGTCGTGAACCAGAAGGCATCCCTGCCGGAGAACTAGCGCGGATGCTCGATGTCCCGCAGAACACGATGTCCGCGCACCTCGCGACCCTCTCGCGTGCTGGTCTCCTGAAAAGTGATCGGCAGAGCCGATCGATTATCTATCGCGCTGATCTCGACGGCCTTCGTGAACTCATGCTGTTCCTGCTTAAGGACTGTTGCGGCGGCACCTCCGAACTTTGTCAGCCTTTGATTGCAGAACTGACACCATGCTGCGTTTCAGAGGTCAGGTCATGTTGAACCAGCCCACTATCGCGGGCGGGTGACTCGAACAGCAAGAATCCACCGAACTTACACGGACCACGACCATGACTGACAAGACCTATAACGTGCTGTTCCTCTGCACGGGCAATTCCGCTCGCTCTATTCTCGCCGAGTCCATCCTCAACAAAGAGGGCAGCGGCCGGTTCAAGGCCTATTCCGCCGGCAGCCAGCCGAAGGGCGAAGTCAATCCGCACGCCCTAAGGGAACTTGAGACGCTCGGCTATCAATCAACCGGCTTCTCCTCGAAGAGCTGGGATGTATTCGCCGCACCCGGCGCACCGGAGATGGACTTTATCTTCACGGTCTGCGACAGCGCCGCCGGCGAGGCCTGCCCCGTTTGGATCGGCCATCCTATGACCGCCCACTGGGGCGTCGAGGATCCGGCCGCGGTTGCCGGCCTCGACATGGACAAGCAGCGCGCCTTCGCTCAGGCGGCACGCTTCCTCAAGAACCGTATCCTCGCATTCGTGAACCTGCCGCTGGCGTCCATCGATCGGTTGTCGCTGAAGACAAAGCTCCGCCAGATCGGCGCGATGGAGGGTTCGACATCGCCGCAAGGAAAGTCAGCCTGATGTCCACCTTTGAACGGTACCTGACCATCTGGGTCTTCCTCTGCATCGCCGTCGGCGTTGCCCTCGGCCACCTGATGCCCGGCGTCTTCCAGGTCATCGGCGGCGCCGAGATCGCCAAGGTCAACATCCCCGTCGCCATCCTGATCTGGCTGATGATCATTCCGATGCTGCTGAAGATCGATTTCCGGTCGCTCACGCAGGTCGGCTCCTACTGGCGCGGCATCGGTGTCACGCTGATCATCAACTGGGCGATCAAGCCATTCTCGATGGCTCTGCTTGGATGGCTGTTCGTCGGCTGGCTTTTCCGGCCCTATCTGCCAGCGGATCAGATCGACTCCTACATCGCAGGCCTGATCATACTTGCCGCAGCACCCTGCACGGCCATGGTCTTCGTCTGGTCAAACCTAACGCGAGGCGAGCCGCTGTTCACCCTGTCGCAGGTCGCTTTGAACGACGCGATCATGGTGGTTGCCTTTGCGCCGATCGTCGGCTTGCTGCTGGGTCTCTCGGCCATCACCGTGCCATGGGCGACGCTTGCCCTGTCGGTCGCGCTTTACATTGTGGTTCCCGTCATCATCGCTCAGGTGCTGCGGAGCTACTTGACGGCTGACGGGACCACCCGAGCACTCGACAGCTTCCTTGGCAAGCTCCAGCCGATGTCGCTGGGCGCGCTGCTTGCCACCCTTGTGCTTCTATTTGCATTCCAGGGTGAGCAGATCATCGCTCAGCCAACCATCATTGCTCTGCTCGCGGTTCCGATCCTGATCCAGGTCTATTTCAACTCCGGTCTTGCCTACCTCCTCAACCGGATGTCGGGAGAGCGCCATTGCGTCGCGGGGCCGTCCGCCCTTATCGGTGCAAGCAACTTCTTCGAGCTCGCGGTTGCCGCCGTCATCAGCCTCTTCGGATTTCAGTCGGGCGCGGCACTCGCCACCGTCGTCGGTGTACTGATCGAGGTGCCGGTGATGCTGTCAGTCGTCTGGATCGTGAACCGCTCCAAGGGTTGGTACGAGGCATCGCCCGCCGTTTCCCGCAACACCATCATCGAAAGGCCCTGACCATGGACGCCACCATCTACCACAATCCCGCCTGCGGCACGTCTCGCAATACGCTGGCGCTGATCCTCGCCGCCGGGATCGAACCTACCGTCATCGAATACCTGCAGGACCCGCCCTCGCGCGAGCAGCTCTCGAAGATGATCGCAGATGCCGGCCTGACTGTCCGCGAAGCGATCCGTGAGAAGGGCACGCCCTATGCGGAACTCGGCCTCGACAATCCAGCCCTGACTGATGACCAGTTGCTGGACGCGATGATCGCCACCCCGATCCTGATCAACCGACCGCTCGTCGTTACGCCGCTCGGTACCAGGCTTGCTCGCCCCTCGGAGGTCGTGCTCGACATCTTGCCGGCGGACGCCTTCAAGGGACCTTTCACGAAGGAGGACGGCGAACAGGTCCTCGATCAGGAAGGAAAGCGCATTGTCTGAGACATTTCCCGCACTGCACGACGACCATCTTCAGCCGATCTCGCCAGAGTCCCTTCGCCCGGCGTTCTCCACCCACAAGCCACGGATCCTGATCCTCTATGGATCGCTCCGGGAAGTGTCATACAGTCGCCTGCTAGCTTTCGAAGTCCGTCGCCTTCTCGAGCGTCTCGGATGCGAGGTGCGCATATTCGATCCGGCCGGATTGCCGCTCCCGGACGAGGCGCCTGTCTCCCACCCCAAGGTTCAGGAACTCCGCGACCTCTCTCAATGGTCGGAAGGCCAGGTGTGGATCAGCCCGGAACGCCACGGTGCCATGACCGGGATTATGAAGGCTCAGATCGACTGGATTCCGCTTTCGGTCGGCTCCGTCCGCCCCACCCAAGGCAAGACTCTTGCGGTGATGGAGGTTTCCGGCGGCAGCCAGTCCTTCAACGCCGTGAACCAGTTGCGCATCCTCGGCCGCTGGATGCGGATGATCACCATCCCAAACCAGAGCAGCGTGGCCAAAGCGTTTCAGGAATTCGACTCTAATGGCCGAATGAAGCCATCTTCCTACTATGACCGCGTCGTCGACGTCTGCGAGGAACTGGTGAAGTTCACAATCCTCACCCGTGACGCCTCCGATTATCTGACCGACCGCTTTAGCGAGCGGAAGGAAGCGGCCGCCGAGTTGGAGAAACGGGTGTCGCTCAAGTCGATCTGACGGATCATGCCTTGACGGTGGCGGGTTGTCGACAGGAAACCGCCACCGTGACGAATGCCGCGATACTGATCGCGCCAAGGAGGGCATTCGCGGCGAGCGACATGCTGAGCCCAATACTCTCCATGGCCGCGGAGAACGCGAAGGGCGCCCCGGCTCCGAGCGCAAGTCGAGCCGCCGCCATCTTGCCCGTGATCGCGCCATATCCATCCGATCCGAACAGATAGAGCGGCAGGCTGCCCTGCGCGATGCTGTTGATGCCAGACCCGAGCCCGAGGCAGATGGCGAACGCGACAGCCCCCGGCAGCCAGTCTCCACTTGCCAGCAAGATCAGGATGCCGAACACGATCAGCACTGCGGACACCACAGCTAGTGCCGGCGGCGACAGGTTTTTTCCGAAGACTATGTTGATCAGGCGGCTTGCGACCTGTGCAGGGCCGAACAGGGATCCGATCACCACGGCAGCAGTTCCCAGCCCGATGGAACCAAGCATCGGCACCATATGCGCGAGGATCGCGGCAAGCGTGAATCCTAGGAGCGCGAAGGCAAAGGAGACGATCACCATCGCGCGGCGCCGGGCGTGCGTCGGGATCGCGCCGATGACCGTCTCGCGCGGCCGGATGGATGCTTCGCCTACCTTCTTTCCGAGGCTTCGGATCCAGAAGTGCAGTGGCATGCAGAGAATTAGATTCAAAGCCGCAAAGACCAGGAAGATTTCGCGCCAGGAAAGGACGTGGAGCAACGTGGCCGAGATGGGCCAGAAAATGGTGGAAGCGAACCCGCCAATCAGTGTCAGGTAGGTGATGCTTCGAGAGGCGGATTTCGGATCGTGTTCCACCAGCGCCGCGAAGGCCGCCTGATACTGGACCATGCCAGACGACACTTCGAGCAGAATGATGGCGATGGCAAAGATTGCTATCGAGGGCGACCAGGCACAGAGGGCAAGTGTTAGTCCTGCGAGTGCCGAACCGACCGTCATAACCGTTGCAGCCCCGACCCGGTCCATCTGCTTTCCGATACAGGTGGCAGAAAGGCCACCAATGAAGAGTGAGACGGAAAAGACCCCGAACACCTGCGCAAGTGACAGACGGAGGTCGTTGGCGATGCCAGGTGCTAGGATGCTGAACGAATAGTAGAGCGTGCCGTAGCCGATGATCTGGGTCAGGCCGAGTGCGCAAACGATGTCCGCAGGGACCTTTCGACTATGCACCGATGGTATCCTTATTGGCGGCGGTCTCTTCCCGGGCGCAGCAACCATCACGCCGCTCGACGTTTTCCCGGATGATCGGATGACCAGCGCAGCAGTCCTCCATCAGGAATTTCACGAGATCGGCCAAGGCTTCGTAGCTGGCGCTGTAAATGATCGAACGGGATTCCCGCCGCTGGGAGATCAGGCCCGACCGCTCCAACTCTTTCAGATGGAACGAGACGTTTGTCGCCGAAACGCCCATGCGTTCGGCAATCACGCCTGCAGCCAGACCGTCTGGGCCGGCTACCACCAAAGCCCGAACGATGGCGAGGCGCGTCTCCTGGGACAGCGCCGCGAATGAGGAAAGGGCTTGACGTTCATCCATACTTCAATAATCCTTGAATCATTGGATTGAGGGATAGCCCACATGAACGCGCTCGACAAGACAATTTCGACAGATATCAGTCTCGGCCATCTCCTCGATGCGCTTGCGGTGGCGCCGGATGCCCCGCTGGTCTTCAGCTATGACGGGAACCCCGTTCGGCCTGGCTACCACGTCACCGAGGTGAAGGCGGGGCAGTTTTCGGCGCTCGATTGCGGTGCCAACCCGGAAACCTGGACAGAGATCTTCGTGCAGCTCTGGGATATCGACGAGGATGGCCGCACACACATGCCGGCCGGCAAGTTTGCCGCGATCATCCGCAAAGTCTGCGACCATGTGCAGCGTGAGCCAACGGCAAAACTCACGTTCGAGGTCAGTGACGGAGAGCGGCCGATGGCCCTCTACTGCGCGTCAGCACCGCGGCTTGTCGCCGGCACCTTCGAGGTGTCCCTTGCTGCTCGACAAGCAAGCTGCAAGCCGCGGGATCGGTGGCTGGCGGAGGAGCAGGCCAAATCGTCCTGCTGCGGACCAGCGAGCACGTCGAAGTGTTGTGTTTGAGCCGCGCAATTTGGTGCGCTGCCGGACGCCAGGCCGGGAGCGACTGGCTTACGGCGCCTGCAGGAATGCCATCAGCTTGTCGGGCGGCCAATAGCAAACAACCGTCGCGTTGACGGACTTAAGCCGACTGAGCGCGTCCTCCTTATCGCAAGGTCAGGCTCCATATAGACGTGCGTCGTGCTGATATCCTTGATCGTAGTGGAGCCGGAAATGGCCGGGTCATTTAATGATACTCGCCGAGCCTGCTGTAGGTATCAATGAAAACAGGTGCGCCGTACCAGCGAACAGGCCGTGATGGTAAAGCCGTCGATTGAATCATCAGTGTCCAGTTTGCAGATGGTTCAAGGCCGACTCGAACGACCGAATGGGTGGCCCAAAGCTGCCGTGCGCCTCATCGCTGCGGCACCGCAAAGCCCAGGTTCGAAAGCGGAAATTATTTCCGCTCGCGCCTCCAATTGACTGATGCCCAAAGCCAGGGCACAAAGGTGGCATCCACGGTCGCTCGCGATGGGAAAACAGAGGGAATCTCAAGGCCTTTCTTCTAATCCTTTGAAATCATGTGAGAATCCAGGTTCCCCAGCCAATCTCTTCAAACAAAATCTGCTTCTTATGATTTGACGCTTTTCAGCATGAAATCGTAATGACTTTCGATCAAACACGATAGACAGCCGCTCCCCCGGTCATGCCCGCACCAGCCGCCGTCAAAAGCAGGGTTTCGCCTTCTGCGAAGGCGCGTTCCGCATTTGTGACGGAGAGGGAGAGCGGGATGGTTGCGGCGGAAGAGTTGCCAAAGGTTTCGATTGTGTGGACCGTTTTTTTTCTGTCGATGCCGAGATTGCCGCAGACGGCGTCGAACATGCGGGCATTGGCCTGATGTGGCACAAACCGGTCGATATCGGCTGCGGCCATTGCGGCGTCGTGCAGCACCTTTTGCGAGGTCTGCGTCATCAGTGCCACAGCGCGGGAGAAAACCTCACGGCCGTCACGCATCGTCATCAACGCGTCTTCTGCGGATGTGTCGCCAGAAAAGGGCTGGCTGCTTCCTCCCGCCGCTATCTGGATTAGATCGTAACCGCCACCATCCGCAACGAGATCGGCCGACAAAAGCCCGCGTTGCGGCTCGCTGGAGGGCTTGAGTACGACCGCACCGGCGGCATCGGCGAACAGGACGGCGCTCGCCCTTTCCGCCGGATTGATGCGGCGGCTCAATATATTGGCAGCAACGATGAGGACAGAGCGGCCGTGAGTGCGGACAATGCCATCAGCAAGGGTGAGCGCATAAAGAAAGCCGGAACAGGCCCCGGCGAGATCGATCGCGCCGGATCGGGCAAGGCCCAGCCCGTGGGCAAGCAGCGGTGCCGAGGGTGGCAGAAGATGATCCGGCGTGGAAGTCGCAAGCAGCGTCAATGCGATGTCGTCGGAGGCGATTTCCGCATCTTCCAGCGCCATGCGGCCGGCTCCCGCCGCAAGGCCGCTAAGACTGTCGCCCTCTTGCGCCCAATAACGCGTACGGATGCCGGTGCGCCGCTCGATCCAGCCGGCTTCCAGCCCGAGACTCGCCTCTATCTCGGCATTGTCGACACATCGAGACGGAACGGCATGACCAAAACCGGCCATGCGGGAAGAGCGGGTCTGCATTGTCAGGACTTTCGGAGACGGTTCTGGAACAGGCTAAACATCGACGCACCCTGTTTTCACGCGGTGCCGAGCGAGCGCGATTTCATGCGGTTTCGGTAACGATCCCGGTCACCTCATCGATGGCGTCAAAAGCGTGCGCAATGTCTTCCAGCGTCGAACAATAAGGCGGCATCAGATAAAGAACATTGCCGAGCGGGCGGATGACGAACCCGTGGTCTCGGAACAAATACCGCATGCGTGGCCCCGCCTCTGCAAGATACCCCCCCGCAGGAACCGCGAGGTCAAGGACAGCGATAGTCCCCATTTGCCTCACATCGGTGAAACGCCGGTCATGGGCAAATCGCTTGAGATTTACGCTGAGAGCCTGCTGCAACTGACCGATACGCTGCATCACCGGCTCATCCCGCCAGACGTCAAGATTAGCGACCGCGGCAGCGCAGGCGATCGGGTTAGCCGTATAGGAACTGGAATGAAAAAAGGTCTTGCGCCGATCGGTCGAAAAATGCGCATCGAAGATTGCCGCGCTGCAGAGTGTCGCCGCAAGCGGTAGGGAACCGCCGGTCAGGCCCTTGGAGGTGCAGAGGATATCCGGCGAAATGCCTGCCTGCTCGCAGGCAAACAGGCTGCCGGTTCTTCCCCAACCCGTCATCACCTCGTCGGCGATGAGGAGGCAGCCGTGGCGTCTGGCGATCTCTCTCAGCCCCGCGAGAACATGCGGATTGTACATCTTCATGCCGCCCGCCCCGAGCACCAGCGGCTCTATCAGCAGCGCGGCAATACGACCTGAACGACAGAAGCTCTCGAACAAGTCGAGCGTATGTTGCCTATTGCCCGCTTCCGGAAAAGCCACCCGGTCGACACCGAAGAGGAGCGGTTCATAAGCAGCATTGAACACGCCACGCTCGCCCGTGGACATGGTGCCGATGGTGTCGCCGTGATAGCCGTCCTCCATAACCACGATACGGTCACGCTTTTCGCCGCAATTGTGGAAGTAGCCAAGCGCCATTTTAAGCGCCACCTCGACGGCCGTCGAGCCGCTATCGGAATAGAACACGTGGCTCAGTCCGGCAGGCGCAAGCTCGATCAGCCCGCGCGCCAGAGTTTCGGCGGGTTCGTGGGAGAATTCGGCAAAAATGACCTGATCAAAGGTTTCGGTGGCGGCGCGGATCGCCGCCATGATTGCCGGGTGCCGGTGACCGTGGGTGATGACCCACCAGGACGAGATGGCATCGAACAGCCGGTTGCCGTCCTCATCGGTCAAGAAGGCCCCTTCCGCTGATACGATACGTTTCATCGGCGGTTCCAGACCATGCTGGGTGAAAGGGTGCCATACGGGAGAACGGCTCATGCCGGCACCTCCCGAAAATCCGAAAGATTGAACTGGTCGGCGAATGCCTGATGCAGCGCCTGAGAAGTCATCTTTTCCAGATGCGGCAACCGACCGAGTTGCCGAACAGCGCCGAGACTGACGATGATTTCCTGGCTTTCCCTGTTCTCGTCGCCGATAAAAACCACGCCGTGCACGGGAATGGCGCGGTGCCGCAACGCATCAAGGGAGAGGAGTGTGTGGTTGATGGTGCCGAGCGACGTCCTTGCGCACAGGATAAGCGGAATTTGCCAGCGCGCGAAGATATCGGCAAAGACCACCCGTTCCGTCAGCGGTACCAGAAGCCCGCCCGCCCCTTCGATAACCAGCGGTCGGTCCGTCTGTGGGGGCAACAGCAGAGCCGGATTGATCATGATGTTCTCAAGGCGGGCAGACAGATGGGGCGAGGCTGGTAATTTCAAACGGTAAGCCTCCGGCAGGATGCGTGCCTGCGGTACACCAGCCAGCCGCTGCACCGTCTCGCTGTCCGTCTCCTCCTCCAGCCCGGATTGCACGGGCTTCCAGTAATGGGCTCGAAGGGCGTGGGTTAGCGCTGCTGCAAAAACCGTCTTGCCGATACCAGTATCGGTGCCGGAAACAACAAAGCGAGGGCTCATGCCGCTTCCTCCCGTAACGCCAGAGCAAGCAGTTCAGCCATAGCGGCGATCTCACTTTCATCGACGTTTAGCGTGACGGCAATGCGCAGGCGCGCCGTTCCCTCTGGCACCGTGGGCGGGCGGATCGCCCGCACGTCGAAACCGCCCTGCTGCAGGCATGCGGCGATCCTGAGCGAGCGGGCATTGTCGCCGATCATAACCGGCAGTATCTGCGAGCCGCTGGGCGTTATGCCGAGCCGCCGCCGCAGTTCCTCGCCAGCAAAACTTACGAGTTCCGCCAGCCGCAGGCGTCTCCAGGGTTCATCGGCGATCATGCGCAAGGATTCGCGCACCGCCGCTGCCATCAAAGGCGAAGGCGCGGTGGAGTAGATGAAACCGCGGGCGCGATTGATGAGATAATCGGCGAAAACCGCTGGAAGACTTAACAGCGCGCCGGAAAGACCGAGCGCCTTTCCACAGGTGTGCAACGCCAGCACATTACGGCGTCCTTCCAGTTCCGCGGCCAGACCACGTCCGTCGGGTCCGAAGACGCCGGTGGCGTGGGCCTCATCGACAACGAGAAAACCATCGTGTCTTTCGGCAAGATCGGCAAGCGCCACAAGGGGCGCGCGATCCCCATCCATGGAATACAGGCTTTCAACGGCGATCCATGGGCGGCCCCTGCCACCTTGCCCCCGCCAGCGGATGATTTCCCGTTCGAATGCCTCAACCTGATGATGCGGAACGGCAATCGCCTGCGCCTTGCCGGCCGTAATGCCATCATGGACGCTGGCATGGATCAGGGCGTCGTAAAGGACGAGGTCCTGCCGCAGCGGCAATGTGGCGAACAGCGCAAGGTTGGCGGCAAAACCGCTGTTGAAATAGATCGCTTTTTCGCCGCCAAAGAAAGCAGCTGCTTCCAGCTCAAGGGCTTCATGTTCGCAGTGGTTTCCGCGCAGCAACCGCGAGCCACCGGCCCCCGCCGGTACGCCCATCTCCATCGCGTCGGCAAAAGCGGCCTTCAGCCGTGGTGCGGATGCAAGGCCAAGATAGTCGTTTGAGGTGAAATCGACCCCTTGCCGGGGAGCGAGTGCGCGCAGCCGCGATTTCCGCTCCAACCCAGCGAGCTTCGCCTCGTACTGGGAAAACACTGTGAGGTTCACCGGCAGCCTCCCACCTCCATGGGTTTCGATTCCCCGGGTGGTAACTCCATTGGCTTCAGGCCCAGCCGGCGGAAAAGCGCCGCATCGTGGTCTTCACCCGGATTATCCGCCGTCAACAGGGTTTCGCCAATGAAGATGGAATTAGCGCCAGCGAGGAAACAAAGCGCCTGCGTCTCGTCGCTCATATCCGAGCGCCCGGCCGAGAGCCGCACGTGCGAACGCGGCATGAGAATGCGGGCAAGAGCAATGGTACGCACGAAATCAATGGGATCGACAGGATCGGCATTGGCCAGTTTCGAGCCGGGGATCGGGATCAGCATGTTGATCGGCACGCTCTCCGGCGGGGCCGGCAGATTGGCCAGTGTCACCAGCATCGAAATACGGTCTTCCACCGTTTCCCCCATCCCGAGAATGCCGCCGGCGCAGACCTTGATGCCGGCATCGCGAACATTGGCGAGCGTTTCGAGCCGGTCCTCGAAAGTGCGGGTGGTGATGATCTCTGAATAGAACCGCTCTGACGTGTCGATGTTGTGATTGTAATAATCGAGCCCGGCATCCGCCAGCCGTTCGGACTGTTCGGTGGTCAGCATGCCGAGTGTCATGCAGGTTTCCATGCCAAGCGCCTTAACGCCTTCCACCATGGCGACAACAGCCTCCATATCTCGCTCCTTGGGATTACGCCACGCCGCGCCCATGCAATAACGCGTCGCCCCGCCTTCCTTTGCCTTGCGCGCCTCTGCCAGCACACGCTCCACCTCCATCAGTTTGGAAGCCTTGAGGCCAGTCGGGCTTCGGGCTGACTGGCTGCAATAGCCGCAATCTTCAGGGCAACCGCCGGTCTTGATCGACAACAGACGACTTATCTGGATTGCATTGGCGTCGAAATGACAGCGGTGAACTTGCTGCGCGCGGAACAAGAGATCATTGAACGATAAATTATAGATAATTTTAGCGTCTTCGACTGACAAAATCAATGGAGAGATTCCATTTGGCGCTATAGGTTCCGAAATTTGCGGGGCGAATGAGTGCATCGGATGACTTTCCCGGAATAAAAATAGATAGAAGTTATTTTTATCTATTTTTTTATCGCGCCCTTTTGCAAGCACTTTTTTGGAAGTTGTACGTCAGGAAGAGAAAGAGGGGGGCGATGACCTGGCGTTTCGCACAGGAAGACCTGCCCATTCCGCACGACCCATTCGCCAGCGGTCACGCAAGCAAGAGGGTGCCGACGGGCTCACCAGAAGCTTTCGACAATGGTTATGATGTATATCCATTGACAAATCAGCAGACACCAGCTTTTCTAATCACATGCGTGGAACGTTGCGAGCATCGAAATTGCTGGCTCTATTGTTCAGGTTGGTGATGATCCTTTCACTGGCCGGCTACAGCGTTTCCACCGTCAATGCTGCCATGCATGGTCCCGACAGAGGGGGAATGCGGCATGATCAATCCGGCATGATGGATCATGGCAAGCTGATGGATCATGGCGGCTCTGAGATGAAGAAGGCCAGTCACGACCACCAAAACATGGCCGACACTGATGGCGACGTCAAAAAGACCGAAAAACCGCAATGCTGCGGCGATTTCTGCCTCGGCATGGCGGTGCTGTTGAGCCATTCAGCCATCGGTACGCGAGTGGCCAGCACCATCAGGACCTTCCCTGACGACGACAAAGCCCTGGGCCAAACCCCACTGCTTCAACGCCCCCCAAATATCTGAACAGGCAAAGCCCGCCTTTGGGCAATGACCGTGCGTGAGCGGCTTTAGCGCCCTCGCGCCGTTATATCTCCTGTTCGGACAATACCTATGAACCCGATTTATATCGTGGTTGCAGCGCCCCTGTTACTGGGCGGCTGCACTGCCACATCGATGATGAACGACGCCGCCTCCTATGACGACGCGGCGAACCCGACGCTTGGCGCCCCTCCGCTTCGTTATCAGACGCCGGTCTCGGGCTACACCGCCCGCATGCCGGCGGATCCGAAGCCGTGGCGTAACCAGAACGATGCGCAGGCTCCGAAAGGAGGTGCATCATGATGCCACGCTCACTCCCACTCGCATCAAAACTCGCGGCAATCCTGTCGTTGCCGCTTTTTCTCAGCGGCTGCGTATCTGCCGCACAATATGCCTCCCGGGAGGCCGGTTTCACGACTGTCTCGGCGAAGACAACAGAGGCGACAGGGAAACAGACCGCATGGGTTCAGAACCGGGCCGAGGCACAGGCAACAGAGGCCCGTGTCAAATCGCTGATGGCGGCCAGCAAGACGCTCGACGTCGAAACGGCGGTGCAGGTCGCGCTGCTGAACAATAAGGGCCTGCAGGCGGCTTACGCCGATCTGGGCGAATCAGCTGCCACCGCATGGCAATCGACTCTGTTGGTCAACCCAAGCATCGGCCTGGGGCTGACGGGTATCGGCACGCCAGGCCTCAGGGCCTACAAGACAATCGAAGGCGTCCTCACCACTAATATTATGGCACTCGCCACGCTCAAAAAGAATGTCGAAATCGCCGATACCGGCTTTCGCAAGGCGCAATTGGGCGCGGCGTTGAGAACGCTGCAACTGGCTGCGGATACACGTCGCGCATGGATTTCCGCCGTGGCGGCTTCGGAAAACGTCGGCCAATTGGCTCAGGCGCAGACCGCTGCGGCCGCCGCTTCGGAACTCGCCACCAAACTCGGTGAGTCCGGCGCGATGAACAAGGAAGGCCAAGCCCGTGAGCAGGTGTTTTATGCCGAACTGACGGGCCAGATCGCCAAGGCAAGACTGGAAGCCCGTCTTGCCCGGGAGGAACTGACGCGACTGATGGGACTTTGGGGATCAGATATCGAATACAGCATCCCCACCCGTCTGCCGTCACTTCCCAAGGCACTCGCCCAGCGTGACATGATCGAGGCCGAGGCGCTGCAGCGTCGGGTGGACTTGCAGATGGCCAAGCTCGACCTGGAGGCGACCGCCCGCTCCTTCAAGCTCACCGAAGCGACCCGGTACGTCAGCGATCTCGCACTCAGATCGGGTTTCGAGACCGAGCGTGAAAAAGATGAAGACCGCATAAACAAACAAACGACCGGCCGCGCCGAACTGGAATTCGTCATTCCGATCTTCGATTCCGGTCAGGCCCGCATGCGGGAATCCGAACTCGCCTATATGCGCGCCGCCAACCTGCTGGCGGAAAAGGCGGTCAATGTCCGCTCGGAAGCCCGCTCCGCTTATCAGGCGTATCGGTCCACCTACGACATCGCCCGGCACTACCGCAACAGCGTGGTTCCGCTGCGCAACCGGATCGAGGAAGAATCGATGCGGACCTATAATGGCATGCTGACCAACACTTTCGAGTTGCTGGCCGACAGCCGCGAAAAGGTCAATTCGAATCTACTCGCCATCGATGCCAAACGCGACTTCTGGCTCGCCGAAGCAGGGCTCGTTCCGGCCATTTATGGGGGCGGTTCGGGTGCAGCTGGCGGAGAGACCGAGGTTGCCGCCGCCTCCGGCGGCGGCGGTGGACATTGAGAAAGGAGAACCATCATGTTCAATAGAAGACAACTTCTGGGCGTCAGCGCCGCGATGGTCTCCACGGCGGCCTGGGCGAAAACCTCCAACAGCAGCCTGCCGGAAGCGGCAGTGATGGAAACCGCGGCAACGCAGGCGCCGGTGAAGCCCACAACCGGTCCCGATTATAATCCGGTCGTCACCTTGAACGGCTGGACCCTGCCCTTCCGGATGAACAACGGCGTCAAGGAATTCCACCTCGTTGCCGAGCCGGTGGAGCGCGAAATGGCCGAGGGCATGACGGCTCGCCTCTGGGGTTACAACGGCCAGTCGCCCGGCCCGACCATCGAGGCCGTCGAAGGCGACCGAGTGCGCATTTTCGTCACCAACAAGCTGCCGGAACATACGACGATCCACTGGCATGGCATGATCCTGCCATCGGGCATGGACGGCGTGGGTGGACTGTCGCAGCCGCATATCCCCGTCGGAAAGACCTTCGTCTATGAGTTCGACCTCGTGAAGTCGGGCACCTTCATGTACCACCCGCATTCGGACGAGATGGTGCAGATGGCGATGGGCATGATGGGCTTCTTCGTGATCCATCCGAAAGACCCGGCCTTCATGCCTGTGGACCGCGATTTCGTGTTCCTGATCAACGCCTATGATATCAATCCCGGCTCCTATGTGCCGAAGATCATGACCATGACGGACTTCAATCTGTGGTCATGGAACAGCCGGGTGTTTCCGGGCATCGATCCGCTGGTGGTTTCCAAGGATGACCGGGTGCGTGTCCGCGTCGGTAACCTGACCATGACCAACCACCCGATCCATATGCACGGTTACGATTTCGAAGTGACCTGCACGGATGGCGGATGGGTGCGACCCGAGGCGCGCTGGCCGGAGGTCAGCATCGATATCCCCGTCGGCGCCATGCGGGCCTATGAATTCGACGCCAAATATGTCGGCGACTGGGCGATCCATTGCCACAAGTCGCACCATACGATGAATGCCATGGGACATGACGTTCCCACCTTCATCGGCGTCGACAAGAAAACCGTCACCGAAAAGATCCGCAAGGTCCGGCCGGACTATATGCCGATGGGCACCGCCGGCATGGCCGATATGGGCGCGATGGAAATGGAAATCCCTGAGAACACCGTTCCGATGATGAACGGCTGGGGGCCGCACGGCCCCATCGAAATGGGCGGCATGTTCTCCGTCGTGAAGGTTCGCGAAGGCATCTCGGCGGGCGATTACACCGATCCCGGCTGGTACGAAAACCCGCCCGGCACCCAGGCGTGGGAATGGACCGGCGAGCTGCCGGACAGCCAAAAAAACACCGACCCAAAAACGCAGATCACGCCGCAACCGATGAAACACGGCTGATCGTCCAGATTACACACCCCCACCAGAACCAAGGAAACCATAAAATGACCAGACTGAAAATTGCACTGCTTCTCGCCGCGCTCGCCACCCCTGTTTTCGCAGGCGGCGCCCACTCCGGCGGCGACAACGCGATGGCGGTTGGCGAACCCGGCGACAAGTCCAAGGTGACCCAGACCATTCAGGTGACGATGAAGGAAACGCCTGATGGCAAGATGATGTTCAC
Organism: Agrobacterium sp. DKPNP3; assembly: GCF_052686535.1. NCBI lineage: Bacteria > Pseudomonadati > Pseudomonadota > Alphaproteobacteria > Hyphomicrobiales > Rhizobiaceae > Agrobacterium > Agrobacterium sp. DKPNP3. The sequence continues at coordinate 94,698 of NZ_JBQYSN010000003.1, forward strand.
GCCCGCCAAATTCGAATTCAAGAAGGGCAAGACAGTGCGTTTTGCCGTGAAAAATGTCGGCGAGTTGGACCATGAATTCATCATGGACGAGCAAAAGGCCAATCTAGAGCATAAGGCCGTCATGGCAAAGGCGCCGGAGATGGAGCACGACAACCCAAACGCCATCAGCCTCGCGCCTGGTGAAAGCGGCGAACTCGTCTGGAAATTCACCAATGACGGCATGTTCGAATTCGCTTGCCTGAAACCGGGGCATTACGAAGCCGGCATGCGCGGCGACCTTAAAGTTTCGGCAAAGTAACCCATTCAAAAAGGATAACGACTATGAAAACCATCGTTAACATCACCCTGGCCGCAGCACTTCTGCTCACCGCACCCCTCGCCGCTTTTGCCCAGGAGTTCACCAAAGGTACGGTAAAGAAGGTGGATGTTGCCGGCAAGAAGGTCACCATCACCCATGAAGACCTGAAAAACCTCGACATGCCGGGTATGACCATGGTGTTCCGCGTGAAGGACGATGCCATCTTCGCCAAGCTCAAGGAAGGCGCCAACATCGAGTTCATCGCCGAACGCGCCGACGGCAAGCTTGTCGTCGCACAGGTGAAATAAGACAGTCGTCATCGCCGCAGAGTGAACGGAAGGGGCAGCGGGAAATCTCTGCCCCTTTTGTTACTTGGTGAATGCGCTTCCAGAAGGGTCTGGTTCCAGCGCCCTATCCAGCCGCGATTTGCCTGAAAGCGTCGAGGAAGTGATCATTCTCCTCGCGGGAGCCAATGCTGACACGAATGAAGGTGTCGAAGCCCGGTTGTTTCCATGGCTTCACGATGACGCCAAGGCGGAGCAGATTTTCCGCCACATGCACGGCGCTGACCCCGACATCGATGAAGAGGAAATTGCATTTCGACGGCGCCATGCGGTAACCCAGCCCCTTCAGTGCGCCTGCGACACGCCCGCGCTCCGTAAGAGCCAGTTCGACGGATTTCCGCAAGTGCGCTTCATCGTTGAGAGCGGCAATGGCCGAAGTCTGGGCGATGGCGTTGGTGTTAAAGGGCGTGCGGGCGCGGTTGAGAAAATCGCAGAGCTCCCCGCTACTGACGATGCCATAACCGATGCGGAGACCCGCAAGGCCGAAGGCTTTGGAGAAAGTGCGAAGGACCACCCAGTTCACATTCGCATCCCGCAGCATCTCGACAGCGGATGGATAGTTCTCGCCAGCCGCATATTCGGCATAGGCCTCGTCGATGACGACTATTGTGTCCTTGTCGAGCGCAGCGATGATCGTACCGAGTTCAGCCGGCGTCAGCCATGAACCAACGGGGTTCATCGGATTCGAGAAGATCAGCATGCGCGGTTTGCGTGCGATGGCCGCGAGCAATGCATCGACGTCGATCGTCAAATCGGACTTCACAGGCACACGGTCGATCACGCCGCCCATCAGCGTGGTGTAGTCTTCGTGCAGCGGGAAAGAGGGATAAAGCGTCGCGACCATATCGCCCTGGCGAACGATTGATCGGCAGATAACTGCAATCAGATCCTCCGAGCCGTTACCGAGGATCATCTGGCTGTCATCCACCTCGAACCGCGCAGCAAGCTGACCGCACAAGGCCCGCCCCTGCGGATCGGGATAGAGGCGCGCCAGTTCGCCGATATCGGGAAAAAGGTGACGTAGCGCAGGCGATGGCCCAAGCGGATTCTCGTTGGAGCCCAGCTTCGCGATGGTGCCAACGCCATATTTCGCCCGCACCTCTTCAATCGTCAGACCTGCATTGTAGGGGGCAATGGCGCGGATTTCGTCGCGAATGGGGCTTGAAGGCTTTTCCATTTTGCAGTCTCCATGAGATGCGGATGAACCAGTCATAAGCCCGCAAATCACATTCGTAAATATGTATAGACATTTTAAGACGAAAATGATGTCATCCTGGGTGAACAAACAAAGGGGCCGCCATGACTCAGCCGAACTTCGATCTCTCCGGCCGCCGTGCGCTTGTGACCGGCGCAAGCCGCGGCATCGGCCAGGCCATTGCCGTCGCCCTGGCGCAGGCTGGCGCCGATATCGCCATCACCGCACGCACGGTCGAGGCGCTCTCGGAAACGCATGCGCGCATCAGCAACCTTGGCCGACACTGCGTGACGCTCGCGCAGGACGTTCGCGACGTTGAAGCATGCACCCGCGTGACGACAGAAGCCGCGGAAAAACTTGGTGGCCTCGACATCCTCATCAACAACGCCGGCTTCGAAAACGTTCGCGCGTCGTTCGATGTTGACGAAGCACTCTGGGAGTCGATCCTTTCAACAAACCTGAAGGGCGCATTTTTCTGCGCGCAGGCAGCCGGCCGCATCATGGCCGAAAGCGGCGGGGGCGCCATCGTTAACCTCTGCTCGCTGACATCCTATGTCGGCATTCCAACCGCCGCTCCTTACGGCGCTTCGAAATCCGGGCTGCTGGGCATAACCCGCGCCCTTGCCAGTGAATGGGCGGCGCATGACATCAGGGTAAACGCGATTGCCCCGGGCTACTTCCGCACAGCCATGACGAAGGTTTTCTACGAAAATGACGATTGGCAATCGCGGATGCTGGAGAAGATCCCGCAACGACGCTTCGGCAAGGAGAGCGACATTGGCGGCGTTGCCGTTTTTCTCTGCAGCGATGCGGCCGCCTACATTACAGGTCATTGCATTCCGGTGGACGGCGGCTATCTGGCCTCGATCTGATGCGGACAAACCTCCCGTTGGAACGACTGTGAAATAGTACCGGATAGAGGTCTTCGGCGCTTGCCATTCGGCGCGATGAGAAACAAAGTCGCTGAATTGACCGATAAACTTTTCCGCACCTGCACAAATATTGCGCAACACGATTTCAGGCGAAAAATTACGCAAATCCAATTGACGCAGGTTGTACATATATGTATATACAAGTACATATAACCCGGCGACAACACATCGCCGAAGGCGTACAGACAGCTTTGAGGCGATTAGCGGCCATCAACGCGCGACAGGGGGAAATGTCATGGAGGCAGCAGCACTTCGTCCGGTCGATCCTTCCGCTGACCCCATCGCAGTATCCGTTAAGGACGTGGGAATGTCCTTCGGCAATGTTCATGCCGTCAAGCACGCCTCTTTTGATCTTCCCAAGGGCCGCTTCCTGACCATCCTGGGTCCTTCCGGTTCAGGCAAGACGACGCTGCTGCGGATGATTGCCGGCTTTGATCGCCCGACCAGCGGCGAAATCTTCATCAATGGACAGCCGGTCAGCGCCGTGCCGCCACACCAGCGCGCCATCGGTATGGTGTTCCAGAAGCTCGCGCTTTTTCCGCACATGACCGCCGCCGAAAACGTCGCCTTTCCCCTGAAAATGCGCCGACATGATGCCCGCACCATCCCTGAGAAGGTCGAGCGGTATCTCGACCTCGTTCGCCTCGGCGGTTACGGTGATCGCCGCATCAACGAACTCTCGGGCGGCCAGCAACAGCGTGTCGCCATTGCCCGCGCCCTGGTGTTCGAACCGGATCTGCTTTTGCTCGACGAGCCGCTCGCGGCACTTGATCGCAAGCTGCGCGAGGAAATGCAGCTGGAGTTCCGCCGTATTCAGAAGGAACTCGGCGTCACCACTATCAACGTTACTCACGACCAGCGCGAGGCACTGGTTGTGTCCGACGAGGTTATCGTGATGAACGACGGCGAAATACAGCAGAAGGCACGGCCGGTGGAAGCCTATCGCGCGCCGTCGAATGCCTTTGTTGCAAACTTCATCGGCGTCACCAACTTCATCGAAGGAAGCGTTGCCGAAGTCGCACCAACCAATGTCACTATCACGGCGGCAGGCATCAATCTTGTCGGTGTCGCTTCGGATGAGAATGTCGCGGTCGGCGCGGCCTGTGCCGGGGCGGTTCGCGCAGAGCAAATTCGCATCGCCCCTACCAATGGTCGCCTCGAAGGACTGTCAACCGTCGTAGACGGCAAGGTCGAAGACTGCATTTTCGAAGGCGAGCGCGTGGTTTATGAAATTCGGGTCCAGGCTCTCGGCGGCGTTGTGATGCGCGTGTTCGATCATGATCCGGAATCACACCTGCAATTCGCTCCGGGCGACGACGTTCGCCTGGGCTGGAATGCACGGGATATGCATATCTTTCAAAAATGACCCTCAGAAGGTCGGACCAGAGGAGAATGTTCAATGTCGCATGATAAATTTCTGACAGCCCAGCTTCGCCGTCGCACGTTGCTGGCGTCGTTCTCCGCAGCCGGCGCTTATGCCGGCCTGTCCACGCTCGGCGTCAGCCGCGCCTTTGCGCAGGAGCCGGAAAAACCAGCGGAAATCATCGTTCGCGCCTGGGGTGGCAGTTGGGTCGATGCGCTGAAAGCGGGCGTCTCCGACAGCTTCACCAAGGCAACCGGCATCGCGGTGCGCCACGATCTGACCGAGGATAACGAAATCCAGCCGAAGGTCTGGGCCGCCGTCGCCCAGAAGCGCGTTCCGCCGATCCATATCAACTGGGACACGACGACGAATGCCACCAAGTCGGCCCTGCGTGGCGTCACCGAAGACCTCTCGGACCTGCCCAATCTCAAGAACGCCACCGATCTTGCCAAGCCCGTCGGTCTCGATGGCTATCCGATCGTCAATACCTATGGGTATGTCTATGTGCTGGCCTATCGCCCTTCGGCATTCCCGAACGGAGCGCCGAAGTCCTGGAAGGACCTTCTCGACCCGAAGCTGAAGGGCCGTATCGCGCTCTATAATGACGGCATTGGCTTCCATTTCCCGGCGCAGGTCGCAGGTGGCGGCAAGCTCGAGGACATTCCCGGGAACATGCAGCCCGCCTGGGACTTCATTTCGAAGATCAAGGCGCAGCAGCCGCTGCTGGGCGAAGACCCCGATTTCACCACCTGGTTTCAGAAAGGCGAGATTGACGCTGCCTGCACCATTTCAACCAATGCGCGTGAAGCCAAGAAGAACGGCATCGAGATCGCATGGGTGGTTCCGGAGGAAGGCGCGAAATTCGATACCGATGGCCTCTGGATCCCGAAGGGCCTGCCGGAGAACGAACTCTACTGGGCGAAGCAGTACATCAACCATGCCCTGACCCAGGAAGCCCAGCAGGTCTGGCTTGATGGCCTTGGCCTTCCCGGCGTCATTCCGGGCGTCAAACCGCCGGCCGACCTCGTGGGCGATCCTTCCTATCCGACGACGGAAGAAGAGTTCAAACACCTGATCCGGGTTTCGTCCAAGATCCAGGTCGAAAACGAGAGCCAGTGGTTCGCCAAGTTCAAGGAGATCATGCAGGGTTGAAACCTTGCCACGCCCGCCGCTTCGTTCAGGTGGCGGGCATTCCACCTGAGGATAAGAGATAACGCGGTCGCTTTGGCAAATGCGCCCTAGCTTTTGCCGGGACCGCTCGAGGATCGGTATTCATGCGCGCTTCCCGTGTCGCATATCCCCTGGCGTGGCGCGTCATGGATATGCTCGAACGACTTGCGGCCATTTTCTGGCCTTCCAGCTTCAAGAAGGGTCTGCCCTATCTGATGCTGCTGCCGGCCATCGTGCTGGTTGGCCTTCTGGTCCTCGGCCTCATCCAGATCGGCGATACGAGCCTTCGGACGCTGGACACGAATACGTTTCTGATGTCCGAGACCTATACGCTCGCAAATTACCAGCGGGCGCTGACGGAAAAATTCTTTGCCACCGTCGCCGGCCGCAGCCTGATAGGCTCGCTGATCGTCACCGTCATCACGCTGATATTCGCCTTCCCTTACGCCTATCTCATGGTGCGCACGTCCTCCTCGGCACTGCGCAAATTCCTGCTCGTTGCGCTGTTCTTGCCTTTCTTCATCGGTCAGGTGGTGCGCGCCTATGGCTGGCTGATAATCCTCGGCAACCAGGGCATGGTGAATGAGGCTCTCGGCCTGGTCGGTGTCCCACCGATACGCCTTCTCTATAACTACCCGGCCGTCCTGTTCGGCCTTGTTCAATATATGCTGCCCTTCGCTGTTTTGATGCTGGCACCTGCCCTGACCGCCATTCCGGCGGAACTCGAGGCCGCCGCCGCCTCCCTCGGCGCCAGCTGGCTTCGCACCTTCCGTCATGTCGTCCTGCCGCTTTCCCGCCCCGGCCTCGTCGGAGCCGGTCTCGTCGTGGTCACGCTCTCCCTCACGGACTTTGCCATTCCCGCCATCCTTGGCGGGGGGACACAGGATTTCATCGCCAACGCGATCTACGACCAGTTTTTCCGCACCTCCGACCAAGGCCTCGGCGCGACGCTCTCGCTGCTGCTCGTCGCCGTCGGCTCCATTCTCGTCGGTGTGGTTTTCATGGTCTTCGGTGCAGGCACGCTTGCCATGGGGGGCGACCGCAAATGACGGGCAGCCGCAGCAAATCCATCGTCATCTGGGCCTTCGTCGCGACCGCGCTGGTCATGTTGTCGGCACCCACCATCGTGGTTCTCGGTGCCTCGTTCACCTCAGGCAACATCATCACCTTTCCGCCAGATGGGTTTTCCTTGCAATGGTACAGCAAGATCGCCCACGCCACCGATCTGCGGCAAGCCTTCTTCCGCTCACTGATCGTCGCGGCGATCTGCACCCTGGTATCCATTCCCGTCGGCACGCTCGCCGGTATCGCGCTCGCCAAATATCGGGTGCGGTTTGCCCGCTCCATCCAGATCTATCTGCTGCTTCCCTTCACGATTCCGCTGATCGGTTCTGGCATCGGCATGATGCTCGCCTTTGGAGAGATGGGTGTGCTCGGCAAACTATGGCCAGTCGGCATCGCCTGCTCGGTGATCAACCTGCCCTTCATGATCTGGGCAGTGACGGCAAGCGCGAGCAACCTGTCGCCGGATCTGGAGCTCGCCGCTGCAAATTGCGGCGCGCCACCCCTGCAGCGTTTCCTTTACATCACGCTTCCCGCCGTCCTGCCGGGCGTGATCACGGGTTCGCTCTTAATGTTCATTCTGGCGCTGAACGAATTCCTGGTGAGTCTGCTTCTGGTCGACGCGCGAAGCGTCACGCTGCCGGTGCAGATCTATAACTCCATCCGCTCGATCATCACGCCGGACCTGGCCGCCATTTCCGTGGTCTTCATCGCCTGCGCCGGGATCGCGATCGCGCTGCTCGACCGCCTCGTCGGCCTCGACATCTTCCTGAAATCGAAGTGACCAATCGGCCGTTTGGCCAGCCATCAAGGACAAGACGATGACATCAGTGTCTTTCTATGACTATTCCAAGCTCGATGCCGATGAGAAGGCCGCCCTGCTGCGCCGTTCGGAAAGCGACATCTCGAGCTTCATCGAAAAGGTTGCCCCCATCCTCGAAGCCGTTCGCACCGAAGGCGACAGTGCACTGGCTCGCTTCGGTCGCGAACTCGACAAGGCCGACGTGACCGAAGCCAATCTCAAAGTTACCGAAGCCGAATTCGATGCGGCCTTCAAGCTTGTCGATGCAAGTGTCATCGAATCCATCCAGTTCGGCATCGACAATATCCGCCATTTCCATGAGGAGCAGAAGCCGGAAGCCATGTGGCTGAAGGAAATTCGTCCCGGCGCCTTTGCGGGTGACCGCTTCACGCCAATCCAGTCTGTGGCGCTCTACGTTCCGCGCGGCAAGGGCTCCTTTCCGTCAGTTACCATGATGACCTCTGTGCCTGCGGTGGTTGCCGGCGTTCCGAACCTCGCCATCGTCACACCGCCTGCGCCCGATGGCTCGGTCGATGCGGCTACGCTCGTCGCCGCGCGCCTCGCCGGCGTCGATACGGTCTACAAGGTCGGTGGCGCCCAAGCGGTGGCCGCCGTCGCCTACGGTACGCAGACCGTCAAGCCAGCGCTCAAGATCGTGGGTCCGGGAAGCCCATGGGTCGTCGCCGCCAAGCGTTCGCTGTCGGGCGTCATCGATACCGGCCTGCCGGCCGGTCCCTCGGAAGTCATGATCCTTGCCGATGATACGGTCCATGGCGGCCTTGCCGCGCTTGACCTGCTGATTGAAGCAGAACACGGCCCCGATTCTTCGGCCTATCTCGTCACCCATAGCCGGCGCGTCGTTGAAGAGGCGATTGCAGCCCTGCCCGAACACTGGGCCAAAATGTCGGAGCAGCGCGTCGCTTTCTCCAAGACCGTTCTCACCGGCAAGACCGGCGGCATCGTCCTGACGTCCTCGATTGAAGAGAGCTACGCTTTCGTCAACGCCTATGCGCCGGAACATCTTGAATTACTCTCGGAAGAGCCGTTCATACACCTTGGGCATATCACCGAAGCCTCCGAAATTCTGATGGGCACCCACACGCCGGTCAGCATTGCCAATTTTTCGCTCGGGCCGAACGCCGTTCTGCCGACCAGCCGCTGGGCACGCACCTTCGGGCCGCTTTCGGTGACCGACTTCGTGAAGCGCAGTTCGATCGGCTATGTCACGCCGCCAGCCTATCCGGAATTCGCCAGACATTCCCGTAACCTCGCTCTTTACGAAGGCTTTTCCTCGCATGCCCTGGCGGTTTCTCCGGTGCGCGACGCCTATCTGAAAAAAGGTTCCTGATTCCATGAAGGCGGTGCGGCTTTACGATGCGAACGACCTGCGTGTGGAGGAGATGGCCTCCCCATCTTCGCCGCCGGCAGGCTTTGTCAATCTGCAAGTCAGGGCAGCGGGCATTTGCGGTTCCGACCTGCACAATTACCGCACCGGACAATGGATCTCCCGTCGTCCCTCCACCGCCGGTCATGAGTTCTGCGGACGCATTACGGCAATCGGCGACGGTGTGACTGATTTTGCCATAGGCGATGTTGTTTCATCGGACTCCCGCATGTGGTGCGGCCTCTGCCCTGCCTGCTTGAGTGGCCGCAGCAATGTGTGTGAAAGCTTGGGCTTTGTCGGCGAGGTGTGCGATGGCGGTTTCGCCGATGAGGTGCAGGTGCCGGCGAAGCTCCTGGTTCGCCATGATCCGCACCTCTCGCCACATATCGCTGCCATGGCAGAACCGCTCGCTGTGGCACTGCATGCGGTGCGTCGCCTTTCTGTTCCTAGAGGGGAGCCGGTGCTCGTCATCGGCTGCGGCACAATCGGCGGGCTTTGCGCTCTCATCCTCTCCCGCCTGCACAACGGCCCGCTTCTGCTCGCCGACCTGAATGCGGAACGAGCCCGACGTGTCAGTGACGTGACAGGCGGCAAGCTCGTGACACTCGACACGGCTGCGATAGACGCCACGCTTTCGGGTGGCCGCCTTCGTTATGCGCTTGACGCCACCGGCAGCATTCAGGCGATAAGCCGGGCCATCGAATTGCTCTCCGGTGGTGGCGGTCTGGCGCTTGTCGGCATCAGCCACGGCAAGCTTGATTTCGATCCCAATGTTCTTGTCGAGCGCGAAGTTTCGCTGATCGGCTGCCACGCCTTTTGTGACGAACTGCCGGAGGCGACGGCGCTTCTGACCGAACTCGCGCCGGCTCTTCACCGCTTTATCGAGGTGCTGCCCTCACTCGATGATGTCCCCGCCGCCTATGACCGATTGCTGAGGGGTGAAAGCAACGTTTTGAAGACGATAATTGACGTGTCGGAATAGACCTGACACCTGACTTCAACAATGCCGGCGCGACGACGCGGAGGCGGAGACAGTGGCCATGACTGCACTTTCAGATTCCGCCTCACCACTCTACGAGAAGGTGAAGGACTTCGTTCTCGGCAACATCGGCAGCGGCAAATGGGCGCGCAACAGCCGCTTGCCTTCGGAGCACGAGCTGGTTTCGACGCTCGGCGTTTCGCGCATGACCGTCAACCGGGCGCTTCGGGAGCTCACGTCGGAAGGGCATCTGCGCCGCATCCAGGGCGTAGGCACTTTTGTCGCGCCGCCAAAACCGCAGTCGACGCTGATCGAGATCAGCAACATCATGACCGAAATCAGAGCCCGTGGTGGTCGCCACCGCGCCGAGGTTGTGGTGCTGGAACGCATCGCCCGGCCAGAACCCGAACTCCTGCTTGCCTTCGAGTTTGAGACCAGCCGGCCCGTGGACCATTCGGTCGTCATTCATTTTGAAAACGACCTGCCGGTGCAGCTCGAGGAACGCTATGTCAATCCCGGCCTCGTTTCGGGTTATGTCGAGCAGGACTTCACCATGGCGGCAACCTACGACTACCTCCAGAACGCAACACCGCTCACCGAAGTGGAGCACCTGATCAGCGCCCTGCCGGCCAGCGAGGCCCATGCGCGTCTGTTGCAGATCCGGGTCGGCGACAGCTGCCTCGTTCTGCACCGCAAGACCTGGACGGGTCCGATCGTCGCGACCGTCAACACGCTGACCTATGTCGGCAGCCGCTACTCGCTTGGAAGCCGCTATCTGCACGGCGGCAAATAAGACAACATCCGGAACAATTGCCATGACCCAGCCCGCCAGCCGCACCGCGGAAATCCGAAAAATCGCCAAGGCCGCCGATGGCAGAGCGGAAAAGATGCTTGCCGACCTGCTGCGTGACCTTTTCAGCATCGAAGCAAGGAATGTGGCGATCAATCAGGATCAGTACAGCCTCAATTCCCTCAATGGCTTCTTCGATACCGGCGAGGGTGAGTTCTTCTTCAAGTTCCATCAGGAGGAAGGCGAAGAGGCCATGAGCGGTGAATATTACCGTGCTGACATTCTTGCCCGCGCCGGTTTGCCGGTCGACCAGCCTTTGCTCATGTCCGTGCTGCCTGGTGAACAGATCCTCGTCTATCGCCGCCGCAGCGACCCGCGTTTTTCCGATGTGTTGCGTACGCTGGACCTCAAGGACGATCCGGCAGCTCGCGCAAAGGCGGTGGAAGCCGAGTGCAGGCTGAATGAGGCGGTTCTGAAAGTGTATCTGGAAACGCTGCACGGCGTCACGCCCACGCAAGTGGCCGCCGAGCCGGTTCATCGATTGTTCTATGAGCGCCTGATCGATCCCCCCACAGGCATCTATCCCGGTGGCAGGCTGGCAAATTTCTACGTCGACAAGACGTTCGATCTGCCGGACATGACGCTGGATTGGCAAACCCTCTCCGGGCTTCGCTTCTGCGTCAACGGCATTGCATATCGCGACAGTCTTGCGGCGCTTTTCGACGAGGCGCATGAACGGCTGAAGCCAGCGAAGCTCGCCGATGCCGCCGGCGTCACCGCCCATGGCGATGCCCATAATGCCAATGTCTGGTATGAGGATGATGGCAGCGACGCCCGCCTGTCCTTCTTTGACCCCGCTTTCGCCGGTGAGAATATTCCGACGCTCCTCGCGGAAGTGAAGACGACCTTCCACAACATCCTCGCCCATCCGTTCTGGCTCTACGATCCAGCCCTTGCAGCCAGAAGCTATTCGGCGAGCGCCACGCTCGACGGCAACATGCTGCGGATCACCACCAGCTACGAGCCCAGTGCAGTTCGGCGCGACCTGCTTACCGTGAAGGGCGAGGCGATGTGGCGGCCGCTCCTTGCCGAGCTGAAGGCGCGTAACATGCTGCCCGCTGATTGGCGCCGTGTTGTCCGTCTCGGCCTTTTCCTGTGCCCGGCATTGGTGATGAACCTTCGCGCGGGCGCAACGAGCCATAACCCGGTGTCATCCCTGATCGGCCTGTCGAGTGCCGTCATGGCAGGGAGCGAACCGGTCGAAGGCGAGGACGCCCTGACCCGCTTCTTCGACGCAATCGATCCGGATCGAGGCTGAATGAAGCCAGGCAAATGTCTCCGACTATCGCCAACTCGCAAGACGAGCAGTATCCTTCCGCGCTGGACCAAAGATTATGTAACTGATGGCGGCGAGTATCCAGACGCTGATGCATGCGTAAAGCATGACCAGACCAAAACCGTCCGCAAGCGCCTGATGGACGACTTCCTCCGAAATGCCCTGCGCCGAGGCGCCGGCAGTGCCCGCGGCGATCCGTTCCGCAACCGCCTGAAGCGTTTTGGTATCGAGACCGGCGGGCAGATTGATCCGCAGCGAGGCACGGACGCCTTCCACCAGAATGAAGCCCATGATGGGGATGTTGATTGCAAGCGAGATCATGCGCGCGCTCATGTCCATGCCGGACGCCATGCCGGAGCGGGCGGGAGAAACCGCGCCTGTGGTGGTGTTGGTTACCGGCGTATTGGTCAGGCCGAGCCCGATGCCGGCGAGGATGCAGCCGGGCAGCATTGTAAGCCAGCTCGCACGTTCGATGCCGCTCCCAAATTTCATCAGCATAAAACCCAGGCCGATGGTGAACAGTCCTGCCGGAATGACGAGGCGCGGCTGATAACGCAACGACAGACGTTCCGCCAAGGGTGGCACCACCAGCGCCGGCAGCGTATAGGCAAGCAGGCCGAGGCCGGCGGTGACGCTGTCATAACCGAGACCCGCCTGAAACCAGATCGGCAGATAGATCATGAACGGCCAAAAGCTGATATTCATCGCCGCAGAACCAATGATCGCCCCGGAAAAAGACCGGATGCGGAACACGGAGAAATCGAACATCGGCCTCTGCGTGCGCTTTTCAGCAAACACGAAGGCAATGAAGCTTGCAACCGAGACTCCAAGGATGAGAAGCGCCATCGGGCTCGAAAAACCGAGCTCGGGCCCCTGCGTGATGAAGAAGGCAAGACAAAAAACGGCGAGCGAAAGCGTGGCCATTCCGGCAAGATCAAGGCGCGCCGCCTCCGGATCGCGCGATTCTCGGACACCGCCCGCAGCGAGCAGCCACGTTAGAATGCCGAGTGCCACATGGACGAGGAACACCCATTCCCAGCTCCAAAGGGCAACCATGGCCCCGCCGATGATTGGGCCGAAACCCAGCCCCACGCCTGAGATGATGCCCCACCAGCCGAAAGCCATGCCGCGCTCCCGCGCGGTACGGAACTGATGCGACAGGATGGCGATCTGACACACCAGCATCGCTCCGCCGCTCAAACCCTGCAGGAAACGGGCGCCGATCAGAACTGATACGTTACTTGTCATTCCACAGGCGAGGGAGGAAAGCGCAAAAGCGGCAATACTTGAAATAAAGACTCGTTTGCGACCGAAGCGGTCGGCTAGTGCGCCCGTCGCCATCAGCACCATGGTCACGCCGATCGTATAGGCGTTCATGATCCATTGAAGCTGACGAAAATCCGCCTTTAACACCTCTTCAAGTGTAGGCAGGATGGCCGGAACGCTGGAGATCTCCAGTCCGAACATCAGAGCGGAAAGACAAACGGCAGTGAGCGCCATGGCGCTCCGGCTCGTCGTTCGTTCGCTGATAGTAATGGTCATATGTCAGCCTTTCTTGGTGGGCCCGCAACTGCGGAGGGCCACAGGCTAGACAAAGCTTGACCATAACTGAATTGGATGATTGGCTATTTCAGAGACAACAAATAGGAATGATCGATATGATCGCGCTGGATGTGGAGGCGGTCGAGGCCTTCGTCACGATCGCCGAGATGCAAAGTTTCACCCGTGCGGCCGAAGCGCTGGGTACGACCCAGGGCGCGATCAGCGTCAAGCTCAAGCGATTGGAAGACAGGGTCGGCCATCGGTTGCTCGAACGCACGCCGCGTTCTGTGCGTCTCTCCGCCCAAGGGGCGGTCTTTCTAGCGCCCGCCCGTGAGTTTCTGGCTGCGCACGACAGGGCGCTGGCAGGACTTTCCGCCCCACGCAGGCGCTTTGGCCTCGGCATTGCAGCACATGTGGCGGGACCTGAGGTTCCGGCCCTGCTTGCGCGTCTCAATGACCACGATCCCGGCCTGACGATTGAAGTGCGGATGGATAACTCCCGTTCCCTGCTCGATGCCTTTGACAGGGGAGAAATTGACGCAGCCATCATCAGGCGGGAGGATGATCGGCGGGATGGCGAAGTGCTCGGGCCGGAGCATTTCGGCTGGTACGCCGCTCCACAATTCGTGCATCGCCAAGGTGAACCATTGCGTCTTGCGGCACTGTCTCCCGCGTGTGGCGTGCGTGATATTGCCAGCCGCGCCCTGGACGGGGCTGGCATAGCCTGGACGGAGGTTTTCCTGGGCGGCACATCGTCCATGGTAACCGCCGCCGTTTCGGCCGGACTTGCGATTTCCGCCTTCTCCTGCCGCCTTGCCCCACCCGGCACCGTGGAGGTGAGCCAGCGTTTTGGGCTGCCTTCCCTGCCTTCCACCGAAATCATCATGTTCTCGACCCTGACGGACAGCAGGTCGCGTGAGGCGTTGCGAACACTCGCTGCCGCTTTTCGCGAGCATCGACCGACCTGACTGCCTTGGCGTTACAGATAGCCCACCCGCCTGTCGACATTTACCGGTGGAAAATCTAGCATCGCGCGAAACCGGAAAAACCGATCATCTCACGTTCCAATCGCCACAGCGGAGTATTCATGCCCCTTCCCCAAAAAATCGGTTTTATCGGAACAGGCGCCATCACCGACGCGATGGTCCGCGGCCTGCTTGCCAGACCCGCCGCCGTACCACATGTCATGGTTTCCCAGCGCAGCGCAGATGTTTCGGCTGAATTGGCCGCCGATTTTTCGCAGGTAATCGTCTCAAGCGACAATCAGGCTATCGTCGATGGCTGCGACACCGTCATGCTGGCAATCCGTCCCCAGATCGCCGAAGAGGTCGTCCGGCCGTTACGGTTCAGGGACGGACAGAAAGTCATCAGCGTCGTGGCTGCAACCAGCAGGGAAGCCCTTCTCGACTGGATCGATGCGGATGTGCATCTAACCCAGGCGATCCCGCTGCCCTTCGTTGCCCGCCGTAAAGGCGTTACCGCCATTTATCCCGTCGATAGGGATACGGCCGCAATTTTCAACGTCCTCGGCGGTGCTGTGGAATGTGAAACCAAGGCCGAATACGACCTTCTGGCCGCCGGCAGTGCTCTGATGGCTACTTATTTCGGCATCATGCAGACAGCAACGGAATGGTTGTCCGAAAACGGACTGCCGGAAGAAAAGGCGCGTGCCTATCTTGCCCCCCTCTTTGCCGGCCTCTCGGAGGTTGCGGTGTTGGCCGGAAGCAAGGCGGACTTTCACGAGATCAGCCGTGAATTCGCCACCAAAGGCGGCCTCAACGAACAAGTGCTCAACGACTTCGACGGGAAAGGCGGTTCAAAGGCCTTGAAAGAGGCATTGAGCCGCGTGCTCCAGCGGATTACGCGATAGCAATCGTTACAACCGCAGGAACAGGAAGGGGCCTTTCGGCCCCTTCTGCTTACGCCTTGCCCGGACGGTTGATCGTCAGGAAGTGGCGCACGACAGGTTTTTCCAGCCCGGAATGATAAGCCAGCACCTTGCCCTGCAAATCTGCGTCGGCATTGGAGACCCGCTTGTGCTGGCGAAGATGTTCCGCCCAGGATTCCACCATGAACCATTCGACGATCTTCTGTGGATCGGCGGAGTCTTCCGTCACACCCCACCCATAGGCGCCATCGCGGCGACGTTCCTGGGAGAGTTCGTCGAGTGCATGCAGGAAAGCGGAGCGGTGATGCTTTTCAACATTATATTCGATCAGGATCAGAACCGGGCCGCGATCATGGGCCACCGGCTCGGCGACGAGCGGTTCCGGCCAGTGGTTGGAAGGCACCATATCCGCATCGCCCGCAGGCAGTTTGAGGCGGTGCATGATAAGGCCCGCAACCAGCAGTCCCGCAGCGCCGATCAGCAATGCTCCCGGCACGCCCGTGGCTTCACCAACAGTACCCCAGCCAAGGCTACCGGCTGTCATTGCGCCATTGAAGACGGTCAGATAGACAGCAAGGCCACGGCCACGCACCCAGTTCGGCAGAACTGACTGGGCTGCCCCATTCAGCGTCGTCAGGGCCGTGATCCATGCGCCGCCGAGGAACAGCAGGACGATGATCGCAAGCCACTTTGGCGGAGCGAGTGAAAGCGCGGCCATGACCAGGGCGGTAATGACGGCAGCACCGAGAAGCAGGGCATCTGCATCGAAACGTTCGCGCAGCTTCGGCATGACCAGCGCGCCGCCGATGGCGCCAGCGCCGACAGCACCGAGCAGGATGCCATAAAAGCTCGCGTCTCCGCCGAGCAATTGCCGGGCAACAAGGGGAAGCAGCGCCCAGACGGCGCTGGCAAAAGCAAAGAAGATCGCCGCCCGCAGCAGCACGACATGCAATGGCTTGCTGGCACGGGTGTACCGAAGGCCGGCCCGGAATGCGCCGAGGAAACCTTCGGCCAGGGCATCATCAGCGTTCTTTACCCGCGGCCACCACAGAAGGGCGGCGATGACGACAAAGTAACTGGCGACATCGGCGCCATAGGTAAAGGCCGCGCCGAAGGCCGCAAGCAGGATGCCGCCGGCAGCCGGACCGATAGAACGGGCGATATTGATGCCGAGCGAGTTCAGAGCCACGGCGCTCTTGATATCCTCGCGCTTCACCAGTTCCGGCACGATGGCCTGCCAGGTCGGCCCCATCAGGGCGGCACCGATACCGCCGAGGAAGGTGAGACCGATCAGGGCGCTGACGGATAACAGGCCGGTGTGCGCAAGGACCATAAGGGTGACGCTGACGGAGGCCAGCAACAGCTGAACTGCGATCAGGAACTTGCGGCGGTCGAGAATATCGGTCAGCACGCCGGCCGGGATCGCCAGAAGAAAGATCGGCAGGGTTCCGGCTGCCTGCACCATGGCGACGGCAGCCGGAGAGGCAGATAGATCGGTCATCAGCCAGGAACTGGCGACATCGCGCATAAAGCTGCCGGTATTGCCGAGTACCGTGGCGGCCCAGAGGACCGCGAAGACGGGTTGCGCAAGCGGAGCAAAACTGCTCGCCGAGGATTTTGCGGCGCTCATTTGCCGGTTCCTTTCGTGAGATCGATTGCAGCGACAATGATGAAGGCGCCAGCAAGGCCAAGATGTTCAAAGAAAGCATTGGTGGCCATCATGCGATCCATGCCGGGCGCCATTTCCCAGAAGCGGAGAGCGATGAAGGTGGCGAGAAGAGTGAAGCCTGCGAGTGCCAAGGCTCCGGCCCAGCGCAGGAAGCCCGACACGACCAGAGCGGAGGCAGTGAGTTCGAACAGGATGACGACGACGGCGAATGCGAATGCCGGCTGGAGCCCAAAATGGTTCATCTCGGCAATCGCCCCCGGAAAGTCGAAAATCTTCGTCAGCGGCCCCTGAATATAGGCCGAGCAAAGCGCAAGAAGCGCAAGGGTTTTTGTGGCGGGTGCGGCAACGATATCCGCAAGGAAGCTCCGAAGGCGAAGGGTTGAAGATGGCTCGGTCATAAAGTGCTCCTGCGATCTGGCCGGTCGGTTCGAGCGGCGTTTGCGTTCATCTGATGGAGCGATATTGGCGCAATGGATTATCGACAACAATTGCATCAATAGTTTCGATATAATTGCGTATTCTGAAATATTCTCTTTGTTTGGCTATTAGTCTTTTCCCATGGGCGGCACATGTGCCGCCCATGAGTGGGTTTCCTTTGTGGATCAGGCTTATACTGCCCAGCAGGAGCAGCCCAAGGCACCGAAGAAACCTTTGAGATCGGCAATCGGCAGTTTCGATGTCCAGGCACCGGCATGGTCATGACCATGGACACCGCAATCGCTGGCGCAGCCGCAGGTGGAGATGGCCGTGCGGCGCAGCGAGCGGGCGCCCGCGCCATCCGGTTCACCCCAGGCTGCATAGCCGCCGAACTTGCGCACTGGCGACCAATCGGGCATGGCCGGCGGAATATTGCTTTCGTCCAGTGCCTTGAAGTCGCCGGCGCCATAGACGATCTTGCCACCCACCATGGTCAGTTCCGAGGTGAGGAAGGAGATTTCGTCTTCCGCGCAGGAGAAGAAGTCCTTGTCCGGCACCACGAGATCGGCGAACTGGCCCTTCTCGATGCGCCCCTTCTTGCCTTCTTCGTTGGAGAACCAGGTGACGTTTTCCGTCCACATGCGCAGCGCCGTTTCGCGGTCGAGACAATTGGCGCGCGGATAAAGCTGCATGCCGCCGACTGTCTTGCCGGTTACCATCCAGAACAGCGACACCCACGGATTATAGGAGGCGACCCGCGTTGCGTCCGTTCCGGCCGAAACGTTCACACCCTTGTCGAGCATGCGCCGGATCGGTGGTGTGGCTTCAGCTACCCCCTGGCCATAACGCTCGACGAAATATTCGCCCTGATAGGCCATGCGGTGCTGGGTGGCGATGCCGCCGCCAAGCGCAGAAATACGGTCGATGGAGCGATCGGAGATGGTTTCAGCATGGTCGAAGAACCAGTTAAGCCCTGCGAGCGGGATATCGCGATTGACCTTTTCAAAGACATCCAGCGCCCGCGAAATGGTCTCGTCATAGGTGGCATGCAGACGCCAGGGCCAGCGGTTTTCCGCGAGTATCCGGACAACATCTTCAAGCTCGCCTTCCATCTCCGGCGGCATATCGGGCCGCGGCTGACGAAAATCCTCGAAATCGGCCGCGGAAAAGACGAGCATTTCACCCGCACCATTATGCCGGAAATAATCGTTGCCCTGCTTGTATTTGACCGACTGCGTCCAGTTGAGGAAGTCTTCCTTTTCCTGTTTCGGCTTCTGCGTGAAGAGGTTGTAGGCCAGCCGAACTGTCATCTGGTTCTCATCCGACAGCTTCTGGATTACCTCGTAATCATCAGGATAGTTCTGGAAGCCGCCGCCGGCGTCGATCACGCCGGTCACACCCAGCCGGTTCAGCTCGCGCATGAAATGGCGGGTGGAATTGACCTGATAGTCGAGCGGCAGCTTCGGCCCTTTGGCAAGCGTCGAATAGAGAATGCCGGCATTCGGCTTGGCGAGCAGCAGGCCTGTGGGATTGCCGTTGGCATCGCGGGTGATCTCGCCGCCGGGCGGGTTCGGCGTATCCCTGGTGTAGCCAACAGCGCGAAGGGCGGCACCGTTCAGCAGCGCCCGGTCATAGAGATGCAGAAGGAACACCGGCGTATCCGGCGCCACCGCATTGATCTCTTCGATGGTCGGCAGACGCTTTTCGACGAATTGGTGCTCGGTAAAACCGCCAACGACGCGCACCCATTGCGGAGCTGGCGTTATCGCGACCTGGCGTTTCAGCATGTCCATGGCATCTGCAAGCGAGCGCACGCCGTCCCAGCGCAGTTCCATATTGAAGTTCAGCCCCCCACGCACGACGTGAGTGTGGTTGTCGATCAGACCGGGCAGCACGCGCTTGCCCTTGAGATCGATGATCTGCGTTTCCGGCCCGGCAAGGGCCATGACCTCGGCATCGCTTCCCACCTCGAGAAACAGGCCATCCTTGATCGCGACTGCCGTTGCATTCGGATTGCCACGATCAAGTGTCGTGACGCGGCCATTGTGAAGGATGGTATCTGGATGCATGGACGAAGCTCCGCTCTTGATGGGATCAGCGGCCTTAGCCGGTGAAAACAGATTCGAAAAGGCGAGACTGGATGCCGCGCCGAGGAAAGTGCGTCGTGTCGGCATCAGCTTTTCTCCCGGTTGATGGTCTGTTTGACTTCGGCAAGGTCGGATGCTTCAGCGCCACCTCTGGGCATATGGCCGAACATATGCGGTTTGATCTGGTTGATCCAGGAGACTGCAGACGGTTCTTTGCCGACAATCGTCTTCGCGAAAGGTATGATCTGCTCTCCAACCAGAATGCCGAGCAGACCGACGAGCGCGATGACGGGCGGCGCGGGGGAGCGCACGTTGAGCAAGCTGTAAACAATGCCGACCAACAGGCCGGCGCCAAGTGACAGAAGATAGACTTTCATGGAAACCTCCTCGACAGGTTGAAGCCGCACCGGCTGGATGATGATCCTGCCGGCGCGGTCGGTTGAAAGCTTATTTCTTGGCCGGGTTCGGGCCGATGCGCTTGCCGTGTTTGACACGCTCTGCACCGCCATGGACATGGGTGACGGCATAATCGATGCCCATGCCGTACGCGCCGGAATGTTCCTTCACCAGCGACGTCACGGCGTCGTAGGTTTCCTTGAGCGCCCAGTCGCGCTGCCATTCGAGCAGCACCTGCTGCCAAGTGACGGGAATGACACCGGCCTGAACCATGCGGTCCATCGCATATTTGTGGGCGTCGGACGAAGTGCCGCCGGAAGCATCGGCGACCATGTAGATCTCATAATCTGGAACATCATGCAGGGCCGAGAGCGCAAAGGTCGTGTTGCACACTTCCGTCCAAAGACCGGAGACGACGATCTTCTTGCGGCCATTGGCGGCATTCTTCGCCAGCGCATCGCGGACGTTCTGGTCGTCCCAGGAGTTCATGGAGGTGCGCTCAAGGATGTCGTTCTCCGGGTAGACAGCCAGTAGTTCAGGGAACGTGTTGCCGGAGAAGCTTTCCGTTTCCACCGTGGTGATTGTCGTCGGGATGTTGAAGATTTTTGCCGCCTTGGCGAGACCTACGACATTGTTCTTCAGGGTCTGGCGATCGATCGACTGCACGCCGAAAGCCATTTGTGGCTGCTGGTCGATGAAGATGAGCTGGCTGTTGGCGGGAGTAAGGACTTCGAGTTTGGACATGGTGGTTCTCCGTTCAGGTGGTGATTGCCGATCGACGGCGGTGAAATTGACAGGGCTTCGCCGGTCGACTGCCCGGCAGGGGCAGACGCTTCAAAAACTTGGAGCCAAGTTAGTCAGTGGAGGCGGATCAGAGACCCGCTTTATGCCGCAAGAGGCGTGAGGTTCGCCTCGATCTGGTTGCGGAAAGGCTCGTACTGGGTCGGCAGCTTCAGCGCTTCGCCCAGATGCGCGGTATCCTCGTCGCGGTCGAAACCCGGTTCATTCGTAGCGATTTCGAACAGGATGCCGCCCGGTGTGCGGAAGTAGATCGCCCAGAAGTAGTCGCGGTCTATGACTGGGGTTACGTGATAGCCCGTATCCATCAGCGCCTTGCGCACCTCCAGCTGCTTTTCACGGTTTTCGACCGCAAAAGCGATGTGGTGGACTGAACCGGCACCGGGCCGCGCAAACGGCGTCTTCGGCAGAGCTGCAAGATCGATCGTATCGGCCCCGTTGCCGCCGGGAATGACAAAGCGCGTCACATCGCCTTCTGCATCGGCGCGCTCATATCCCATGAAGCGAAGCAGTTCCTCGGTTGCGGCCGTGTCGTTGAGATTAAACCTTGCGCCGGTGAAGCCGCGTATGGCGTGGTCTTCAGAGATGCCCTCGGCAAGCCATGGAGCGCGGGCATCATTGTCCGTCTCGATCAGCGCGAGGCCGTCGCCATCCGGACCAGTGAAGCGCAGACGCTGCGCACCGAAGACCGTGTCAGCCTGGAGGCCGGCAGTGCCCTTGGCAATCAGTCGATCTTTCCAGAAGCCGAGCGAACCCTTGGGAACGGAAAACTGGGTCTCGCCCACTTCGCCAACGCCCGGACGGCCGGCCATCATGTTGGCGAAGGGAAAGTAGGTCATCACCGTGCCGGGGGTTCCCGTTTCGTCACCGTAATAAAGGTGATAGACGCTCGGCTCATCGAAGTTGACGGTTTTCTTGACCCTGCGCAGGCCGAGCGTATCGGTGAAAAAGCTGTTGTTCTGCCGCGCATCCGACGCCATCGAGGTAACGTGGTGCAGGCCCTTGATATCCTTGATCATCATCGGCGCCTTTCGTGGTCGCTGTGTTTGTTTCGATGGAGAGAGATGTAACCCACTTGATTGCATCGCGGAATTGCAATATTTCTGTCGAATGAATTGCGATTTTTGAAATAATGGCGATGAACGATTATAAGGCACTGAAAACCTTCCTGATGGCGGCCGAAAAACGCAACTTTGCGCAGGTCGCCCGTGAGCTGGGCATGACAGCAGCGGCCGTCACACGCGCGATTGCAGCGCTTGAAGATGATCTTGGCGTACAATTATTCGTCCGCACCACCCGTCAGGTATCTCTCACGACGGACGGCGCCATCTTCGCCGCACAAATCCAGCCCGCGGTCGAGGCTTTGGAGAATGCCCGGCGCGATGTTCGCAACGCCCACAAGGCCGACGAAGGACGCCTGCGGATCAGCGCGCCTACATGGCTCGGCAAGACGGTGCTGCCGCCGATCCTGTCGGGTTTCCGGGAACTCTATCCAAAAATGTGTTTTGAAATCTCGCTGTCGGATGGCCTCGTCAACATTGTGGACGATGACTACGATCTGGCGATCCGTATCTCGTCCGCCCCATCGGACAAATTCACCATCTGGCGCAAGATCAGGGCGGTGCCGCGCATCCTGGTGGCGGCCCCGGGAAGCCGGTTCGAACAGATGAGGCATCCGGCCGAACTGACGCCGGACGATTGCCTTGCCTATAGTGGGGAGAGTCGGCGGGAGAACTGGGTTCTGTCGGACGGTGGATCGAGCATTACGATCACGGCGGGTCGTGCCTTCAGCGCCAATAGCGGCGAAGTCCTGGCCGACATGGCCGCGGATGGCGCAGGTGTCGCCTTGCTGCCGGGCTTCAACATCGCACAGCATATCCACAGTGGCCGCCTCGTCCATGTGCTGCCCGGCTGGACGCCGCCGGAACTCTGGCTGACCCTTTATTATCCGCCCTATCAGGCCCTGCCGCCCCGCATTGCAACATTCTCGAAATTTTTCGAAGAGCAATTGCCGTCCCACATGGTGACGCTGGGTTAACACCCAGGAACAGCCTGCTTTTCCGTAGGAACGCGCCTCCTGGAACGCTCGAAGCGTGACGGGCGCGCTTTGAGGTGGCGCATCCATTAGCCGGAGCTGTCAACCACAGCACTGTTCGACGCGTTAAAAAGGCGATACGCAATTTAGTTCGCACCAACATCAATATATTATTCTTATCTCATATTATTTATAAATAACATTAAATAACATTCTTGCTATATCCGCACAACCTTATATATATCATACGCGTAGACGAACTCAATATATACGCTATCTTAAGAATAACTCGCTTCCATTTAAATATTAACTGGGATTTAAATATTAAGCTGATATGAAACTGTTGCCGCGGGAATAATGAGCGGCGAAAATTATTGAGCGGCATTCGCACAAACTAGCGTGGAAAATCCGGGCCACATTTCCGGCTCGAATTGCATGATGCCTTTCCAGCACAGGTTCGCATGAGCCATGTTCTCCCTAACTTCGCTTTATTTGCGGGTGCCGGACGATTGCCGTCGTGGGCAATGTCTGGCGGCAGATAGGCGTGACCAGTCGCCATCCGGTAAAGGACACGTTCATGACGTCTATTCTCTCATCTTTGTCTGCTGCGCAGATTTCAAAGCTATCCACATCGACAATTGCGAGTCTGAGCTCAGCAGACGTGCAAGCCCTTGATAGCACCAAGATCAAAGCCCTTTCAGCGTCTCAGATCGCCTCTTTGAGCACGGACAATCTTGCTCTTTTCAGCTCCGAAGGCATCCGGGCCATTTCGGCAAGCGCGTTCAAGGGACTGACACTCACCCAGATCGCAAAACTTAGCACCACTCAGGTCAGCAACCTGTCCTCTTCTCAGGTAATGGCACTTTATGCCAGCCAGATTGATGCGATGTCGACCGACCAGATCAAGGCGCTCACCTCGTCACAGGTCGCGGGGCTCGGCGCATTATCGCTGCCTCAGATCAGTGCGCTCAACGCCGTGCACGCAGCGGCGCTTGACGGAGACGATCTCATGGCGTTTTCCAAAGAGCAGATCATCAGCTTGAGTTCGAGTGCCGTCTCCGGCTTGAGCACCGGCACGCTCGCAGCCCTGAAGGCATCTCAAGCGTCAGCCTTCACACCGGGCCAGGTCGGAGGCATGACGACCGCGCAGGTTTCCGCGCTGAACAGCGCCAAAACCACGAACGGTTCGGTGCAGGATATCGCCTCCTTCATCTCGACGGCGGCGCAGACATCAGCGGCCCAGCCCACCACATCGGGTGCTTCCGCATCACCGATGGCTTCCAGCGAGAGGCAGACGTCGGCAGACGTTGCTGCGACCATCCTGGCCTACCTCAACGTCTGAGCGTTGCAACGTCGCTCAGGTGAGGTCATGAAGGGCCTTGCCGAGTGGAGGCTCGACACGGAACTCAGAAAATTGGACCTCAAGCCCCTCGCGTTCCGGTGTGCAACACATGGGGCCGACCTGATAGGACTGCGCTTTCGGGAAGGGGCAAAGTTTCAGAAGCGGCCACCGGAGCCCGTCCGCGGATGTCTGGATACGCAGCACGCCGTCAGCAACAGTGACGCGGAGATAGAGATCGGATGGGTCCCCGGCATAGGTCGTGGTCGACCAGTCGGAACGACCAAGCGTCAGGACATTGCCGATGCAGGCGGCACCGTCCGACAGCTCGATACCCGCTTTGATCCAGTGCCGCTCATCAATGCGAACCATGATGCCCGCCTGATCATAGAGTTCCTCATAACGCGCCTCTATCCGCAACGACGCCGTAAAATCGCCCTGACATTGCATGCCGAAGAAATGGCCGCTGTCGCGCGTGAAACCGTAATAGGTCTCGCGCCAGAAATCAGAGCCCTTGTTGGTCGTAACGTTGAGGGCATGATCGTCAAGCGACCATTGCTGCGGTTCATTGTGCCAGACACAACTCTTGAACATGGGCATCCTATTCTCATTCGAAGGGACGGACGTTATATGTGACCTGTAAGGTCCTTACCAGCGGACAGATATATGCGTTATTTTACGGCGCGCGGATCAAACTGCCGGTTTGACAAGGCCCTTTTGGAGATCAAGCATGATCTGGATGAATGCAGCGACCGAACGACCTCTCGCCGCTTCCCTCATCAAAGACGCACTCGCCGCGGTGCTTCATGTAGATACGAACGCTATCGAAGTGGTGTATGATATTTCGCAGGCACAGGGTAAGGCGGTGCTGTGCATAATCCACGAAGGTGACGGGTCGGACTTCTCGCAGACGATATCGGTCTATCTCGACCAACGTCTGGCGCCACCCAGCCTTTTGAAAGGCGGCTCCTTGATCGCTGCATTCACAAAGACAGCGATGCTGTTGCCGGACGACGACACGGCGGACCCGTATTCATTCGTTCTCGCCGGTGGCTCGGGTACGAACGAAAAGGCCCTCGTCGATCCGGATCAGCTAGACCACGGCGGTCGTTATGTCATCGTGCCGCATCACCTTCGCCAAGGGTGATGGCGCGGTTAGATCGTCCAGTCATTGCCGATTGCAGAGAACGCATCCATTGGCGTGCTTGATGATGCCGTGTTTCTGGCAGCGTTCGAAGTCGACGGTGAACGATGAAATCGTCTCGTTGGCGGGAATATCTTCCGGTGTGAATGCGGCCAGCAATGTCTGAAAGCAGTGCAGGCAAGGCATCAGCAATTGTTCATTTGGCAGATAGTCAAGCTTTTCCCACCCCGTCTTCGAT